>JAKPQU010000024.1 GCA_029555925.1 Bacillota bacterium | reverse complement strand
AAAATTAGTTTTTTATATAGAATTAAAAATTAAATAAGGGCTAATTTATTGTCTGTAAAACAAATTAAATAAGGCAGATTATTTTTCTTCGTAAGAGCCTGTCAGGCAGAAGCTGATAAATGGTTACTAATTTACCTGTAGTGGTACTAAGGAATTATAAAGAGGTTAATTAATTTCTGTATAGAATTTTTAAAAAAATTTAATAATTTTATAAAAGGAATTTATATCTACTATAGAGTAATATAAGTGAAATGAAATTAAATAGAGAGGAATAGACATGGATGTCAGAAATAATAATAGTTGATGATACTGCCAGCAGCCGTTACATGATAAGTGCTGTATTAAAAGAAGATGGCCATGACATAATAGAAGCAGTTGACGGAAAAGACGCACTGGAAAAGATAAATCCTTCAATTAAAATGGTTATAACGGACCTTAACATGCCTCATATAGACGGCCTTGAACTGGTAAAAAGAATAAGAGAAAATCCTGATTATAAGGCTATCCCGGTTATTATGGTATCGTCGGAATCCGAAGAAGAGAAAAAGGCAGAAGGCAGAACTGCAGGTGCTACGGGATGGATTGATAAGCCGATCAGCGCCGGGAAGTTGAGAAATTTGGTGAAAAGGTTTCTGAACGGGTAGGGCAGGAAACTTTTTACCATCCGATTTCAGTACATATAAAGCTTATACAGGTGCATTTTTGAAATATCAATACCTGTGTTATTCACGCTTTCCAGCATGCCCGTCAACCTGAGTACCGAGACAGGTAAATTCGTAACCATTTATAAATTATTTATATGAAAATGATGAAGTTTGTAACTTCACTGGATGTTGATTTTCATATTTGGTTGTGACCGCTCCGGTCATGTCTGTTAGAGAGTGATGAGTGGTGAATAGTTTTTATTAACTCATTATTCACTCTTTATAGTTTTTTGGATACTCGTTTACCCGTTGCGGTACTGAGATTTGTTGAGGTTTTATGCAAAATTAACGGGTTTACCACGGTGTCCTTCAGCAAATTTTTAAAGAGCTTAATCTACATCTTTTTGCCAATATAAAATACATATCCATAATACTGTTTGTATTTTGAATATAATTCTGCCTCACGCCTCATAAATGCAATCATATCCTCAGCGGTCTTATTTCCCGTATGTTTTTTCAAAAATTCCTCCTGTCTTGCTTTTTGCGGAATAAAATAATTGTCTATCCAACAACTTTCAGGCAGCGTAAATGCGGCAACAGGAATATAACCTGTTTTTTGCATAATGGAAATATTATGCCCTATTGTGTCAATTTCAGGAACTGCATCCACCCACCACTTCTCAATTTCAGCGGGGCGTTCGTCAGTAAACCATGATTCATATGTTACTGCAACATAACCATCTTTTTTGAGGAACCCCTTCCAGTGATTCAAGCCTTTTTCAAAACCTATATTGGCAATAGCCCCCTCAGACCATATAAGGTCAAATTCGTTATTCTGAAAGGGCAAATTATCCATTGAACCGACAATACCTTTTACCCTGTTCTGTAAGCCAAGTTTTTCGGCTGTTACGTTAAGTTTATCAATCGAGCCGGCGTAAAGGTCGAGGGCGGTGATGGTTGCTTCTGTATTTTGTGCCAGAACTATTGTTTGAGCGCCTGTGCCGCAACCTAAATCGGCAATTTTTGTTTTGTTTGAAAGATTGCGGATAAAACTTAATGCCCTGATGGTTTCTTCGGGACTACCGGGGCCCTGACGTTCAAGGTCTGTGAAAAATTCATTGATGAGGGCAAAATCAATTTTGTGGATTGTTATTTCTTCCATTGTTCATACTCCTTATCTTATACTATTGAGCTTTTTTTACTAGTCTCTTATATATTATGTTATGCAATCAGATGACGGTGAAGCTATAGACTGTTCAGGCATATTTGCTTCATCTTCTGTGGAAGAAAGGTCATTATTAAAAATTAACTCTGGATTCTCCCACCTTGCCACAACGGCAGATGCCAGGCAATTCCCTATGACATTTACAGACGTCCTGGCCATATCCATTATTTCATCCACACCTAAAATGACCAGAACTCCTTCTACAGGCAGATGAAAACTGGAAAGTGTGGCAGTAAGAATTACGAGAGATGCTCTTGGAACACCTGCCACACCTTTACTTGTAATCATCAGGGTCAGCATCATTACAATCTGCTGTGTAAAGGTCATATGAATACCTGCTGCCTGTGCAATAAAGAGTGATGCAAGGGACAGATACATTGTTGTACCGTCCAGATTGAAACTGTACCCTGTAGGTATGACGAAGCCTACTATTGATTTCGGAACTCCGATTTTTTCCATTGCAATCATTGCTTTCGGCAGTGCTGCTTCGCTTGACGTAGTGGAAAAAGCTATAATGACAGGTTCTTTTATAGCTTCAATAAATTTTTTTACAGGAAGTTTTATTATCAGAGTTACAGGGAAAAGTATACAGAGTAAAAACACAATAAGAGAGCCATAGAACGTCAATATGAGTTTACCCAGATTTATTAGAACCTGAAGACCATGTTCTCCTACTGCTGCTGCAATGGCGCATCCCACGCCGAAGGGCGCGAAAAGCATTATATAGGCAGTAAATTTAAACATTACTTCAGAAAGGGCTTCACAGAGATCCAGTATGGGTTTTGCTTTTTTACCCACTGCAATCACTCCGAGGGAAAAAATAGTTGTAAATACGACAATCTGCAGTATATCTCCCTTTGCCATGGACTCTACAATGCTCGGAGTGAAAAGATGCTGTATTGTTTCGCCCAGAGATTGTTGTTTCATAGAGCTTAAATCCTGGAGAGTCATACCAGGTACCTGTGTTACCGTACCTGATGAAAGGTTTATACCATTGCCCGGTTCTATGATATGAGCAGCACCTAGGCCGATAAAGAGTGCAAAAGTCGTGGCTATTTCAAAATATATGATGGATTTAAGACCTATGCGACCAACGGTTTTCATGTCTCCTGCACCGGAAATGCCGACTACAAGAGTGGCAAATACGAGAGGAGCGATAATGCCTTTTATCATGGTAACAAACATTCTTCCATAGGGGCGAAGAGCAACGCCGAAGGCAGGGAAGAAGTGTCCGATGATTACGCCTGCTATCATGGCAATAAAAATCCATGCAGTCATAGATAGAGAGAGAAATTTTTTACCGGGTTCCGATTTTTTTGATGGGTCTGGTTTCATGTATATTATAACAACCTTTCTTAATATTGAGCAGTTATCAGTGAGCAGTTATATTACTGTGTAAGGTACTGTTTTCACTTTTTTACTTTTTACTCTTCACTTTTTACCCTTCACTCTTCACGCCTCACTCTTCACGCCTATGTATATTTGCTGTAAGCTCCTTTTTCCACTACAAGCATATTGCCTGATACTTCAAGGATACATATTTTCTGTCCTTTTTTAATAAATTCCGTTCTGGATTTTCCTTCATAAATCTTTTTATCAATTTCTGCCTTTCCTACCAGATTGAAGTCTGTTATGGCCACACCTTCTTTACCTATGAGATCTTTAAATTGGTCTTTTTTTTCTGCTTCTTTTAATTCAATTTCTTTTTTCTTCTCCTGATGTTCTATTTGAGTTCTTTTAGAATGAGTCTGGCCCAGTTTCAGACACAGAGTAAGTGACATTACCGTTATCAAGACAAAAGATACACTTAAATAAGCCTCAGTAGTTTTTGTGACGGCAATTGCAATTGATGCCACTCCTGCAATTATACCAGTGGGCCCCAGAACTTTTGTCGGTACAGGCATAACATAATATTCAACAAGTATGAGAAAACATCCGACAAAATTAAGAAGAAGTATAACCATATATAGATTATATACAGAAATATAGGCCCACCATTTCAAATCTCCATTTACCTCCAGAGGTTTCCCTTCAGAAGAGGATTTTACAAGAACAAGGCTTTCAGGAAATACCCAGCCGGTACGTTCATACGTTATTATGTGTTTTCCTGCCGGAATCTGTTCAAAAACAAAGCAGCCTTTCTCATCTGTTTCTACCGATACATTACTTCTGTCCAGATAGACCTTTACCTTTAACATAGGTTCATTCTTCATATCCAGGACATGTCCCTCAATTTTTCCTGTTTCCTGTGCAGAAATATTTGATACGAGAAAAAGGATAAATAATAAGCATAATAAGATCTGTTTCATATCAATACACCTCCAGATTTATTATAGTCCTGATTATATTGTATCATTCCTCTATTATTTCAGGGTCATAGTTTTTATAAAAATTTTAACTTAAATTTTTATACATTACAGGGAAATAAGACCAGTATGGTTGTTCCATTACCCTGTTTGCTGCAGACTTTAATTGTACCTTTATGAATCCTGACAATACCCAGTACTACTGGAAGTCCAAGTCCCCGTCCCGGAAATTTTGTGGTGAAAAAGGGATCGAAAATTTTAATGTGATCTTCTTCTTTTATGCCATATCCTGTATCGGTTACTTCAAAATATACATAAAGACCTTCGGGAAGGCTTTCTTTAAAAAGAGTATCGGATAAATAAGCTCTGGTACAATTCATTACACCTGTGGCTATTTTTATAACACCCTGTCCATCTATGGCTTCAGAAGCATTTATAAGAAGGTTTATAATAATCTGTTTGATCTGGTTGGGATCTCCTTCGAATAAAGGAAGTTCTTCAGAAAGGTAATATTGCAGTATGTATTTTTCCGAAGAAAGCATGGACATAAATTCTGTCATGGTTTTAATTAAATCGGATAAATGGATTTTTTCTCTGCTGGTTTCCATAAAACCTGTGTAGGTGAGAATCTGTTTTGTTATTCCTGCCGCTCTTTCAGACGCTTTTTTTATATTTTTTATCATGTCTTTTACAGGGTCATTCTCGGGTAATGTCCATAGAGCCATTTCTGAATACCCCATTATACCTGAAAGTATATTGTTAAATTCATGGGCTATTCCTCCTGACATTATACCGAGACTTTCTAGCTTTTCCATCTGTCTTATCCTGCCTTCCATGGCTCTGTGTTCTTCGTCCCGTTTTTTTCTGTCCAGAACATTTACAAATATTTCTCCTGCCAGTTTGAGCAGATTTATATCTTCTTTACTCCACTGTTTCTTTTTCTTCTCTGAATTAAAACCAAGGCATCCTGTAAGGGAATTTCTCATTATCATCGGTATGTAAAGAAGTGATTGCACGTCTATTTTTTTCAGGAAATTTTTTTCTACTGTTGCTTCTTCAGGAAGATCATCAATAGAACAATGAATATATTCGGCATCTCTAAATTTCTTTATTGCCCATTGAAATTGTTTGACCGGTGAACCTTTATATGTTTCTATTACCTTTTTCCTGTATTCGGGACACCATGCATAAATTTTTTCAATGACCATTTCCTCTCCTGAGAACAGAGCAATAAAACACCTGTCGACTCCGGTAAATTCTCCTATGGTTTTTAATGCATTATCTATTTCTCTATCGATGTCTTCTGAAGCAATATTGATAAAACGATTTGATATGGCAATAATAAGTCCTTCTGCAGATAATCTGTACTTCAGATGTTCTTCTGTTTCTTTAAGTGCAGTTATGTCAATACCGACTTCCATTACCATTTCTTCTTCATCACTCGGAAAGAAACTGTCATAGTTTACGTAAGTCCTGCCGAATTTATTGACAAATTCCAGTATCTGTGGAGTTTTTGTGTCAAAAACGCGAAATGTTTTACAGTCTTTACATGGTTCTTTTTTTCCTCTCAGTATTTCATAACAGGGACGCCCGGCCGGTTCACCGAATGCTTCAATAAATTTTCTGTTTGCAAACCTGATGGAATAATCTTTACCTATGAGGTAAATAAAAGCAGGTATCAGATCCAGAACCTGAAAAAGTCTTAATCTCTCTTTCTTTAGAGTTTCTTTATCGGTAATATCTGATCTTATGCTTTCTTCAGATACGGTATTGATATATTCAAATAGAGGATTTTCTTTAAATTCTTTATATTCCATGTAATGGTGTACCTGTTTCTTTAAATATTTCTTCAAGCAGCACCGATGCTATATCTTCTTCTTTAACCTTTTTAT
>JAKPQU010000017.1 GCA_029555925.1 Bacillota bacterium | reverse complement strand
CAAATTATGGTTATTGTCCTCGCGTCACGCATCACGCGTTACGCGTCACGATTATAAATATGGTTATTTTTTTACACCCTCCGGGGAAGTTTGCTGGTATGAAATGGGATTTGCTGGAAATAGTCTTTTCTTTGATTATTGTACATATATCCAATTATATTGTGGGGAAAGAACTGAGTAAAACAGTTGTATTTGCAGATAATATAAATCTATTTTTAAAAAATGTAAATGAGATAATTTATGGAGTTTTCTTTCTTGTTCTTATATTGATACTTATATTCTGGAGATTTCATAAAAGGTTACTTGTAAATCGTTTTATAACAATATATCTCCTGCTTGTCACTTTACAATTAATGGCAAATGTATTGCTCCTAGTATCAAAAGCTCATGAAAACAGAGGTCAGCCTCTATATATGCTCTGGGATGTAGCTGCTCTCTACGGAATGAATATAATAGTTTTTTCTTTCTGGTACCTTCTTATTGACAGTACCGTACCCGGAGGGGCTTTTATATTTCCTTTTAAAGAGGGTAAGAATAAGCTTCACTGGATAGATTATCTTTTCCTCTCATTTAATACGTGCACTACCTTTGGCCCGACTTCAGAACAGGTAGTCAGCAAAAGGGCAAAAATATTAATGATGGTTCAGATTGTCCTGTCTCTGATTATTACTGTAGTGCTTGCGGCAAGGGCTGTAGGTGGATTATGAAATTATTTTTTTATATTTTTTCGTAATACCCACATAGAAAAATAACACAGTATCAGGAAAATAACTGTAATACTGATAATTTTACCTGTCTTATAAGATACAGGATCAAAATAAACTTTTATATGGTGTTTCCCCGGTTCCCTGAGAGGGACGGCTCTGAATATACAGTCTGCCCTGTATATCTGTTCGGGCTTCCCGTCTACCGATGCTTTCCATCCCGGATAATATATTTCGCTCAGAAACAGCATGGCAGGTGTGGTTCCACATGTTTCTATTTCTATAAGATCCTCCGTATATTTTATTACAGAAGCTTTCTCGAAAGATTTTTCAGGGACAGATTGCAATTCGACAGGACATGAGAGGATAAGTTCTTTTCTTATATCAAAGTCTTTACTGTTAAGCACATCAAGTAATTCCTCATCATTACCTTCCACGAATCTGTAATTATAGAAAACTGCCGCTCTGGGAAAAGCATTTATATTTTGATATATCTTCGGTTCATCTGGAGAATTTATATCTGTAACATTAATATATTTACCATTCAGGAGATCTATCATCTTATTATTCATATAATTTTTTATGATAAATGAATTGGAGAAAGTAATTAAATACTGTATGTCCTTACTATCAGGTAATATTTCATACTGTGAATAATAGAGATATTTCATATAATAACCGATTGCCAGAGGATCAAACCCCTGCATACTTTCAAAACCCTCAATCTGTCCTCTGTTTACATAATCATTCCAGTTCAGATTTACAACTCTCCCGTCTCCCGGCGAGTAACCGGCCATCTGTGATTTTATTGTATTGCTGTAGAAAGATTTGCTTTCTCCGGGGGGATTGAAGGTAAAACCGAAGAGCGCCATGTCAATAACTGTAATGAATAGCAGGGATATATACAATAGCCGTCGTGAGATCATGTGGAAAATGTTTAAAACCATGGCTGTCGTTATTACGCTCATTATAAAAGCAAATATTATAATGCCATGTTTCTTTTCCGGTATTATTGTTCCGTATTCTGCCGGTACTTTTGTGGCATCAGGATAGAAAGATATTATTACCGCCATGATGATTGCTGCAATACTCAGGCATATAAAAACATAAATGATACGCGGGATTTTCCGTCCTTTCCCTGTAATAAGCGATAATCCATCCATGCCTGTAACAGAGAGAGAGCAGATAGAGAAAGTCATGAGAATAATGAAACGGCCATGACTTCTCAGGGATTTATAGAATGGCATCACGGTGATGAAAATTTTATAAAATGGCGTATTGTCTGTCATAGAGGCCGTTAATGACAGAATGAAAAGGATAATAAAAAACCATTTTATTCGCATTTTTGAGTAAAAGATTGCTATAAGAGACATTACCAGAGCAGTTATGCCTGTATAGCCGCATGTTTCCCAGTAAACCCAGTAATGGTTATTATTTTGAGGATAAAATCCAGAATTGAATGGCTCCATACATGGTCTGCCATGGAAATCAGGTATTATAAATGTAACGAGTCTCTGCCATGTCATGCAATAGGTATTGGCAATTTCCGCCCCCCCTGTTTCTCTGAGTGTAACCTTGAGGAACTCCAGAAAAGGCAGAAGCTGTATCGATGACAGTAAAACCGCTATAATACATATCAATGGAAATACAAGGAACAGGAATATTCTGTCTCTTACTGAAAGAGATTTATCTTTCAATCTATCTATTAGCAGCCATAGCCAGAAAAGAGTTAATCCACAATATATATAGTAAGTCAACTGCATAAATCCCGATAATAATAAAATACATGATACTATACCCGTTATAATGATAAAGGGAATGGATTTTTTTTCGACAGATATCTTTAAAAACAGAAAAAGGAGTGGCAACCATGCACCGCCTGTAATGAAGGTATGTATTAAATGGGTTATGAAAAAGCCGCTGAAACTGAAAGCCACTCCTCCTGTTACGGATGCCATGACGGAACCGCCAAGGCCGTATCTGCCGAAAATATACATGAAATAACCTGCAAGGGTAAAATGTATAATGAAGTTATATATCAGAGCCTGTTCTACGGGAAACAGGTAATAAATGAAGGATAGTGGATAAAATATGGTAGGGCCGCTTCCCATGTTTGCCTCATATGGTACTCCTGAAAAAACGTAAGGATTCCATAGATTGATATGACCGTGAAGAAACATGTTTCTCTTCAGCACTTGATAGGGAGCAAATAGGAATTCTATATCTCTGTATATATAACTCATACCGTTGAGCAGAGCAGGAGAGAAGAAGAGAACAGAAAGAAGAGTGAAAAACAAAAAGATTAAACTTTCCTTCAGAAAAACCGAACATTTACGGGATGCCAAAACCGATGTCCTTTCTAAAAAATAATTATTTATTATGAGAATAACAATTGCGTTAAAAAATGACAGGTATAGTTAATTTCATAACTATCCAAATGCGTAAAGCGTAATGCGTGCTGCGCAGGGATTAAACCCGTCACGCGTCACGCGTTACGCGTCACGATGACTTAAATTTTAATAAGTTATGAAATACACTATAATTCTTATGCAATGGAAAAAGAAATTTATCACAGAATATTCACTATTTACTAATTCCAGACGTTTTGCTCCCGTCACGCGTAACGAACCAATGAAGCCTACAGCTTCAATGACCTTATCTTCACGGTACACCGCCTTTTACCGAGTTGATAAACCATTGTTGTTCACCGTTCTTATAACAGTCCTGTACATATTTATCCTTCGGTGCATATTCCCGGGCTTTATCATAATTCTGAAGTGCTTCCTGAAATCTTTCCAGCATAAGATAGGTATTTCCAAGGGCACAGTAGGCATAGGCAAATTTACTGTCAATATGGATTGCCTGAATATACTGTTTCAGGGCTTCATTATATTGTTTGGAAGAATAAAGGGCATTGCCTTTATCATACCACAGAGTTTTATTTTCTTCATCCAGTTTCAGTGCTTTATCATAACATGCTATTGCTTCTTTATACTTTTTTTTGCCGTATAATATGAGTCCCTGAGTCTGAAAAATTCCTGCATTTGCCTGATCTCTGCCTTTAATGCCTTCTTCATTTTCCGGATCTATTTTCAGTGCCTCATCATAACATTTTATTGCATCTTTGTATTTTTTCTGATTGAATAGGTCCATGCCTTTTTTATTCCACATGCCGCATAATGCCTGTTTTTTTGCCGTATTGCATTTCTCATTGCCAGGTTCTATGGCCAGTGCTTCATCATAACATTTCAGTGCTTCTTCATATTTATTTTCTTTGCAGAGTATATAACCTTTCCCTGTTATGATATCTATTTTTTTACTATCTATTCCCAGTGCCTCATCATAACATTTCAGTGCT
>JAKPQU010000013.1 GCA_029555925.1 Bacillota bacterium | reverse complement strand
AGACATGACCGGAGCGGTCACAACCAAATATGAAAATCAACATCCAGTGAAGGTGCAAACTTCATCATTTTCATATAAATTTACCTGTAGCGGTACTTACTTTTTCTGATAGATTCTTGGTGGTGCCTGCATACGACACCGTATAATCTGTAATTTTGTCTCCTCCCGTTACGCGCGTCACGACTATAACCAGCGGAATATTTACCGTTATCAGCACTCAGATTGTTCAGTTAAAATTCCTTAATCCTGATTTCTCTTATATATTGCTTTTTCTCAAATTGTAACTTATAATTAACTGGCAAAAATTTTATAATGACACAGATATTTATTATTTGTCCGTAAAATTTGTAATCTTTTATATATAACGAATCCTCGCGCCACGCGTTACGTGTCACGAAAACAACGGAGGACAATAAACATGATCGTAAAACAGGATATAATAGCTCTGTTAATGCTTGCGCTGGAAGGAGAAGACATTAGAGCCGACGTAGCATATATACTTGGAGAAATGAAAGAAAAAAAAGCAGTAGATGCTTTAATAAGAACAATAAATGATGATGATGAAGAAGTAGCAAAAAATGCAGTATACGCCCTGGGAAAACTGGGTGACAATACTGCAGTCCCCCATTTAATAGAAAAATTAAAAGGTTCCAATTCGTCTATGAAAGCTTCCATTGTAAGAGCACTGGGTCAGATACAGGATCCACGTGCACTGGGAGCACTTCAGGCTTCATTAAAAGAAGACGATGAATCAGTAAGAATAAGGTCTGCCGAAGCACTTGGTATGTTAAGCAGTGAAAAGGTTGCCCGTCCTCTTATAACAGCCATGATGGAAGATAATAACAGGCTGGTTCGTCTGTGGGCTGTCTATGCCCTGGTAAAACTCGGAGCATCGGAAAGAATAGAGTCACTTGTAGAATTCATATATGACCCGGATCCTGTTATAAGATTCAATGCTGCAGCTGCCCTGGGAAAATTAAATGCCAGAGAAACCCTGCCTGTATTGAGAAAAGCCCTTTCCGATCCTGATGAAAGGGTAAGACACAGAGTAGTATGGGCTCTCGGAGAACTGGGAGATATGACAGCAGTTACTTCCCTGTTAAAATGCCTGAAAGATTCTGTAGATCAGGTCAGGTATCTTACCTGTGAAGCACTGGGAAAAATCGGTGATATGCGAGCGGTGGAACCACTGCTTGAAAGCCTGAATGACCAGAGTGACCAGGTAAGATTTTATGCAGCCCAGGCTCTTACAAATTTCGGAGGACAGGTTGTACTGGTAGGGCTTAAACAGGCCTTTGCAAGAGAAAAGGCACAATGGCTGAAAGAAGTAATGGAAGAACTTATAGAAAAGGTAAAAAAGAAAATAGAAGTAAAAAGAGCAATAGAAGATATTTTGACGAAAGTGGAAAAGATTCAACAGTGAGTCGTGAGCCGTGAGCCGTGAAAAAGTGAAAAGTGAACAGATACCTTATCCGTCAGGCGTTACGCGTTACTCGTCACGATTACAGTAAAGCGTGAACGCTTAATAGTAACTGTTAATATAACTGATAACCGATAACTGGTCACTGCTAACTGGTCACTGCTCAAAATCTGTAATCAAACAGAAATCTTGTATTTAAATCTCCTGTTGTATTTGTACCTATATTAAAAGTGGAATTAAATGTAGGATCTAAAGGGGAATTAATTTTAGGATCAAACTTGCTCTGTTTTAATTTAAACTGAAGATTAAGTACTGCTCTTTCAACTATATAGGTACTGCTGTTGAGTTGATTGAGTTCATCTCTGTTATAAAGACGATAGGATACACTCAGCCAGTCATTGAGCTGTTTCCCTACTTCAATACCGACATTGCCGTTCTGAGAAAGATTTATGGAGAAAATATCCAGTCCAAGGCCCTTGCTCAGGGTTTCTTCAATGGGATTGAACACATAGCCAGAAAAAGTATTGCTCGTAAGGTTAAGAACTGTATTCTGAAAAATATTCGAATTATCAATATTACTCTGATATCCAATCTCAGGATTTAACATACGCATTAAATCATTACTGGGCATTGGAGGATTGGACGTAAAATTAGTGCTCACTTTATTCGCCGGCCCCAGGACATCCACAAAAATTTCTTTACCCTGAAAAAAAGTACTGGCTCTTACAGATAAAACCGGTATAAATCCATTGTCCTGCATAAAGGTCAATTGAGAATCTCTTATATCAAAACTTGTTCCTATAAGGTTAATACTTCCCTGCGGCACATCGATAATACCTGACAGGGTGGGATAAGATAAATTTCCACCTATTCGGACATCTCCCCTGGGTCTTATACGAAACATCTGACTGTCAATCCAATAATTATTGCCAATCTTTAAATTAAGGTCAAGTTTTACATTACCCATATCACCGAAGAGTGGTCTCTGTTCTTTATTTACTTTAACATCAGAATTAATCAGAGAAAAAGTATCCTCTATATTTCCCGATTTCTTATCAAAGGAAAAAGAAAGAAGTCCGCTGTAAAGATGGGCATCATAATCATCAAGTTTTATATCCCCATTAATCAAAGGTTTACTTAAGGTGCCTTTTATTGATGAATTAAAGGTTACTTCAGATCTAAAATAGTCGGGTAAATCCAGGAGTATCTTATTTGCCTCCATATTAATATTAATAGCTCCCGGAATAAAATTTTCAAGACCTACAGTGCCTGAAGCTTTAAGGAAACCTTTGCCCATAGTGCCTTCCAGTGTATCCAGAATAATGTTTTTATTGTTTACAAAAAGAGACATTTTAAAGTTATCTAAAGGCTCTCTGAATATCTTATGAGTTACCAGACCATTTGTCACAGAAACCTCTCCATTCAGTTCAGGCCTGACAGGAGTTCCTCCTATATGAAGACTGCTTTTTATATCTCCTCTCGTTCCTTCAAAATCAGGATTAAAAACATTTAAAATACTCAGATCATCGGCCGATGTTGTTACAACTATATCCATAGGAGAAGGGAATTCCCAGGCCCATAGCTTATCTCTTTTCAATGTAACAGGTACAGTTCCGCTAGCTATGAGATTAAAATCCTTTTCCACAAAACGAAGGTCTTTTAAATTCAATATACTTCCGTCATATGACAGGAGGCTTCTTATTCTGGATATTTTATAATTATTTATCATACCGTCTATTACCTGAAAAGAACCTATTAAATTTAATTTATCGGTAGGCCCTGATGCATTTAAGTTTAAATCCATTTTGCCTTCCAGATTGAATTTATTACCCAACATAAAGGTTTTTTCAACTAAATCAAGAGGAATATTCTTACCTTCCATAGTCAAATATGTATCCTTACCACTGTCCATATGCCCGTAACCTGTTATAAACATTTTCCCGGATCTTACTTCAAGATGTCCTATATTTATTTCTTTCTGGGTAAGATGAAATTCTGCGCTGATTCTTTCAACAGGGAAAGAATTTATATTCATATTTTCTATTTTCATAGTGCTAGATACAACAGGTTTACTTACTGTCCCGCGAAGATATGTTTGAAAAGACAGTTTCCCTTTTAAAGGAGGAAGAGATTTTATCATGGTAATCTTGAGAAGATCAGAAATCTCTACATCCTGTGCATGAAAAACCATGAATAATTCCGGATCTGCCAGTAAATTTATATGTCCTCCTCCCTCGTAAACATCATTATTCTTTTTAACAAAAAGGCTTTTTACTACAAGTTCTTTCCCATGAAAATTTATTATTCCTGAAGCCCAGTCTACTTCATGTCCTTTGAACTCCGGTTTTAACAGTTTAAAATCTACCAATCCCACAAGATTTTCCTTTGTTCCGAGTAATGACCCTCTTATCTGCCCCTGCCCTTTCAGAGAATATTTATTAAAAAACTCCTGAAAATCTTTAAAATAAAATTTCTGGCTTACGAAATTAAAACTTAACTCTTTACTTTTTATATTATAAGAACCTTTTGCCTGTAAAGAAGAATGTTTCCTTGCCACATTAAAATGAGCCAGATTGACAGTACCTCCCTCGAGAGCAAAATCAGTATCCAGAACATCGATGGCGATTCCTTTTACTGTACCGTTAAAAATTGTTATTTTGCCTGTTACATCGAGTTTATTTGTAAAATTACTGTCTTTAAGATCGTCAAAATACCCATTCAGAAACATAGTGGCCCTTACATCACCATCAACGGCAAGAGTTTTCAGTACAGATGCAAATTCGTTCCACTGAGAAATCTTTGCACCTTCCATTTCTGTTTCAACCGTAAATTTATACCTGTCTTTAAGCTCTATCTCTCCTGTCATATTATACATACCGTTTTTTCTTAACAGACACAGATTATTTAATAAAAGTTTCTTTTCCAGAAGAGTGAAATCAGAGTTAAGAGAAAATTTTATATTCCCGTATCTACCTTTTTTAACAAGGAAATTTCCGATTATTTCAGGTTTCACAAGAGAACCTTTCACAAGACTGGTAAAAGAAAGAGAGCCCTGAAGTGTTTCAGGTATTTCTTTTATATTATCCAGGATATGAAGATCCATATTCCTGCCCCAGCACATAAAGTTTATATCATCGTTGCTTATGTAGCCGATGCCTGCCAGTTTCCCCTTACCCTGTCCTTCAACTACATTAAAATAATTAACAAAGATTTTATTTTTCGATATATATCCGAACGTTTCTATCTTACCCAGATTAACTCCATGCCACAATCCTCCCTGAGACATAAGATGAAGATTGCCGGACATATTACCCGATATGCCTGAAATAGTCAGTTTCCCTTCAAGGGGAAGAACAGATTTTTTGCTGGATCTATTTAATAAATTACCTTTGATAAAAGGAATAGACAGGTCACTGTTTTTAAAATAACCGCAGACTTTAAAGTCCTTTAATTTATAAGTATCAATATCCATATCAGGAATTTCTATATTTCCTGCAATAAGAGGAGTCTCCCAAGGCCCTCTTGCCGAGACATCAACCTTCAGTAAACCCTTAATTTTGTATTTATTTAAAGAAGGATAGAGAGAGGCAATAGTTTCAGCTTTTAGTTGAGAAGAATTCAAAAATAAATCAATTGTCTTTTCAGAGCCGATGGAAACAGTCCCTTTACCGGTAATAGGATTTCCATTCCAGAAGGCATAAAGCTCACTCACCAGAAAAAACTTATCTGCATATTCGAAGGTACAACTGCCATGTTCTATCTTCTGCCCTCTCGTCGTTACAGAAGCATCAGAGAAATTTCCCCTTGCCATGATATCATCTTTACTGCCACAGATCTCTATGGAAAAATCAGATATGCCGGAGAAACCGGTCGAGGCCAGTTCGGGGAAAATACCATGTAAATCGTCAAGACTGAAATTATTGCCATCAACACATACATTAAAAACCGGATTTTTAACATTTATTATATGCCCCACAAGCTCGACTGAGCCTGAAGATGTATGGCCTTCAAAATTACTTATACTCAGGGTTTTATTGAAGTAAGTAAAAGAAGTGTTCAGACCCTGAAAATTTAATCCCATACATGTTAATCCCTTTGAGGAAGATACATCGGAACTTACGAGAGGATTATCCTTATGACCGAGAATAAAACTTTTACCATTTACGGAACCATTCAATTTAAAACGTTCCAGTTCCGGTATAAAGAGTCCCAGATAAGCTGGATTCACATCTTTTACTTCCATGGTTATGTTCATATCAGGTTCTTCCGGTTCATCAGGAAGAAGTATAAAACCTTTGAGAAATATCTCTCCTCCTCCGAACAAACAGGTTACGTCCTGAATGTGAAGCTTTTTTTCCCAGAATGATCCCCTGGCGTAAAGATTCTTACAGGTTTTTCCTTTTACTTTTATTGACCGGGAAGTTATGGTAGAAAGAAAAAGTGCTTTATGGGCAGGTCCGGTTATCAATGTTTTAATAGAAGCAGTTCCTTTTATCTTATATTTCTCAACTTCAGGGAAAAATTTATCAATCACAGGATCTACCTGAAAATCAGGACAATCGAGTGATATTTCCACAAAAGGATCTTTTTGAAGAAAAGAGATATTACCGGAAATATTAACAAAAGACTTTTCTCTTTTGCCCTGAATATCTAACAGAGTAAGGCTATCCCCTTCAAACCTCATATTTCCTTTGATATTATTTACCTGAACCTTACCTTCAAAACAATCTACAGAGCCTTCTCTTATATTTCCGTCTCCTTCCATATTCAAAAAAAGGTCACCGTTTTTTTGGGGAAATAAAGAAAGAGATAAATTAGCATTTATTTTACCTCCGGTAAAATTCAGGTGTTTTATACGGACAAGTTTCCCCCATTTTGAAATATCTATGTCTGAAATCTCTGCAATGCCGGAAAATCTGGATTTTATATAGTCACCTTCTCCTTTCAGAGATAAACATGACGAGCCATCACGACCGGTGATAGAAAAATTAAAAGAAGGATTTGCCCACAGATCAGCTTTTCCCATAATGTCAGTCATAGAAAGGTTTAAAGGCCGATCTTTTTTATAGGATATTAATGTCATTTTTCCTTCCCTGATTTCTATAGAGCCGTTAAAAGGTATTATCTCTTCCTCACCTGCCTTAAAAAGCTCCTGAAAATTCCATTTGCCTTCGGAAGAACACGTCACATTGATTACAGGATTTATTACGGAAACATGGCTTATACATTCCAGAGGCTCACTGTTTTTCAGATAGTTTTTCAGATGATACTCTACTATTACAGTATCTGCACTTATTACTTTTTCACCTTTCATGGAAATCAAAGCGATATTTTTCAAAGTAATATGAGATAGATTAAAGGCTACACTCTCTAAAGAAAAGGTTCCATTGATTTTTTTCTGTACTTCTTTACCTACTACCTTATCCCATGGATAAATTTTTGCACTTATATAGATAAACAGGCAGGATAAAAGGATAAGAAACAATAATATGAATAAAAATACTTTTTTTCTCTTCATAAAAATAAAATCTCTGGTCTGATTATCGTGACGCGTGACGCGTGACGCGTGACGCGAGGATTACTTATAGGTTGTTATGACATCCCTATAGGAATATGCTATAAATTCCTCAGGAATAGAACATATTCTAGTTCATAGAATAAATATCCTTTATAGTCACTTTTATAAAATGTTATAATTTTATTTCTCAAGTTAATGTAAAAATCAATAAAAACTCTATAATATAAGCAGATTATACCCGGAAAATTATAAAAAAAGGATTTTTCTGCTAAATGACTAAATAATATTTATCAGGATAAATAAAATATTCACTATTAGAAAGGCGGTTATTTTATGGGAAAATTTATTATTAGAACAATTTCATTATTTATGATTCTTTTCTGCCTTACTCTGAATCTTTCGGCTCAGGACGTTATAAGAGTTTATATTGACGGAAGGGAACTTTTTTTCGATGTGCCTCCGATGCAAAAAGACGGTTATACACTAGTCCCACTGAGAGCCATATTTAACGGTCTGGGAGCAACTGTAAAATATGACAGTAACACAAGAACCATTACTTCAAACAAAGGTGATACTACTGTACAGCTTACACTGGACAGTCCCAATGCCTATGTAAACGGCCAGATAAGAAAACTCGATATGCCCGCCATGAGCATAAACGAAAGAACCCTTGTGCCTTTAAGATTTGTAGGAGAAGCTTTCGGAGCAAAGGTAAAATGGGACGGCAAAACAAGATCCATATTTATCAGCACACAGGATATGCAGGGTACCCATCAGGATGCTCCGGCAATCTATGCAATTATGCACAGTGCCACAGGAACCCTTGGAGCAGGTGAGGTATTAACAGTAACTTTAATTGGTACACCCGGTGGTAAAGCTACATTTGATATACCGGGCATAATAACCGGAATTACGATGAATGAAGTGAACCAGGGGAAATACGAAGGTACCTATACGGTAAAATCTTCTGATAAAGGGATAGACCTGCTCATTACAGGATATCTGTCAAAGGATAATTCTGCTCCTGTAGCAGGACAGGCGGAAAAAAAAATATCTATGGGACAGGTAACAGACAGTGTAAAAATCATTTCAATATCTCATAATGCTTCTCCCCTCTTTCGTCCGGGAGATGTGATAGAAGTAATCCTCACAGGAACTGCAGCAGGACAGGCTACATTTGATATAGGCAATACAATCAAAGGACTGAATATGGCTGAAATCCAGGCAGGTACCTATAAAGGAAACTATACGGTAAAGGGCTCAGATAATATTTCAAATGGCATCATAACAGGTTATTTAAAAAAAGATAATACTTCTGTAAACCTTCAGGATAATGTACCGGTCAATATGGGCTCTGTACAGCCACCTCCTGTGGAAGAAATAAAGATTTCTTCTTTGACTCATAATGCAACGAAACCACTCAAAAAAGGCGATGAACTTAGAGTTACATTAAAAGGCACCCAGGGATGCAATGTCTTTTTCGATATTACCAACTTCAAATCAAATATCCCTATGACTGAGATACAGCCCGGTATTTATGAAGGGATCTACAGGGTGTTACCGGGAGACAATGTAAGTGAAGCTTATCTTCTAGGACATCTTTCAAAGAGTGGGAAAGAGGCTCCTATCTTCCAGACAGGTCCTATTACATTTGCCGGTATTTCTCCTTCAGTATCGGAAGTTTCGCCGAAAAACGGAGCTACAGTAGAAAGTGACAGACCCAATATATATGTAACCTTTGATACGCAGAAAGGAAGCCTGATAAATCCTCAGACGGTAAAATTACTCGTAGACGGAGTGGATGTAACAGGGCAGGTTACGAAAGCCCCTATGTTTATATCATACAATCCGGCAAATCCTCTTCCCTTGAGAAGAAATATATGGGTCGAACTTACTGCACAGGATGAAAATGGCAACAGTGTACAGCACGGATGGTCTTTTATTATATCACCCGCTGCAAAAGGTCTGATTTCTTCTGCATCTCATAATGGACAATTACCGCTGAAAATAGGACAGAATCTGCAGGTTACCATGTACGGTGCAGGCGGATGTGTTGCATGGTTTGAAATAATAGGCCTCATAAACATAACAATGAAGGAAACGTCAAGCGGTATTTATTACGGGGAATATCCTGTAACACCTGTAGCAAAAGCATCGGGAGCAAAAATCATTGTCCATTTAAAAAATCAAACGACAGAAGATACTCTGGTAGTAGAACCTCCTGTAACATTTGACGTGGAACAGGGATTTAATGCGCCAAATATAACAAGTGTACAGAACGGTCAGAGGGTAACCTTCCCGATTGAAATAAAGGGCACAACAAAACCCTATGCAACGGTTGAGATAACCTATGAATATCAAACAAATTTATTCAATGTGTTACCTGTAAAAGGTGTGGCAGGAACAAAGAGGATTTCGGCAGACGAAAAAGGATATTTCTATGATAAATATACCTCTATCTTCGGCTCTGGTACACAGCATACTATAACTGCTACCGCCATAGACAGTGCAGGCAATAAATCTCCTCAGACTGTTATTATTGTAACGGAACAGTGAGTCGTGAATAGTGAGTCGTGAGTAGTTAAGAGAATCTTTCACTCACGACTCACTACTCACAATTCTCTTGCTTCAGAAAAGCCTGACCTGACTGTCCTTATGAGGACCAAAGCATCCAACCTCCACAAATTGCTTCATCTCGGTTTTAATGTACCACCCGGTTTCTGCATCACATCGGAAGTCTACCATGAACATATTGAAAAATCCGGTATAAAAAAATGCTGGGCTTCTCTATGGAATGAAAGAGTTTTTCATTACAGGGAAAAATATAAAATCAATCACAGAGAAATATCAATGGCAGCTATTGTCCAGACTTTAATAGAACCGGATTTTTCGGGTGTACTGTTTACTGTTGATCCGGCCAAAGGTGAAAAAAACAGAATTGTAATGGAATATTGCCGGGGGCAGAGAGAAGCTCTTGTATACGGCAGAGGTTGGAACAGCTTGCCATACCTGCTGTAGTAAATGTAGGGCCTACAACAAAGATTATAAAGGCAGGTCAACTCATAATGGTAGACGGAAACAAAGGAACAGTAGAAATATTGAACAACAGCTAATATAGACGCCAGTGTATGTTGTTCATTTCTCACTGTTCACCGGTTCACTGTTCACCGGTTTACTGCTCACCGGTCACTGTTCACTGTTATTCTCCTCCGCTTATCAAATCATTGAGCATCTGAATATATCCCTGAACTGCTTCGTTAAATAACTGTCTTCCCAGTTCTTTATCAGCTTCTCCCTGGTCTCCATTTATAACACCTGTAGAGGTATAAGATCTGGTTTTTTCAAGGCTTGTAAAATAGTTATAAGGAGGAGTATGTTTAGCAAACTGCTCCTTTTTAACCATTTTCTCATAGAGATAAAGCATCATCGATACCTCTTCTGCCGTAGCATGGCCTGATGATGAGAAATAGACTGTTCGAAGGCTCTGCACCTTTTTAATATCCCACCACGTCACGGAATAATAGCTTACGCCGGGTAGTTCGAAACAGAGATTCTGAAAGGCACAGATTATACCTGCTTCATTCAAGCTGTGGCCATTGACCATAAGAAACTGGCGAAAACCATGGAGATAAAGGGCTCTTACAGTATCTTCTATAAGTTTCTGAAGAGTTTCAGGTCTTACTGCTACAGTACCTGTGAAAGCCATATGTGGCACCATAGAAATACCGAATTTTATACATGGCACCACTATAGTAAAAGTTCTGTTCCCAACTTCAAGGGCTATCTTTTCTGCGATATAACTGTCTGTTCCCAGAGGCAGGGCAAGGCTGTGCTGTTCAATACTTCCAACGGGTATTATAATAGCTTTCCTGCTTTCCAGATATTTGTCTACTTCCTGCCATGTCATTTCTAATAGTTCCAAAATATCACCACTTCCTACTGCGGTGAGCATAGATAATACATATAAGCTTCTCGTAACGCGTAACGCGTGACGGGAGGAAAATTTTTATTACAAGCCTATGCTCAGATCAGTAAATATTTATATATAAAAAGTTTATCGTAAAGATTTCTTCTGTAAAGCAGCAGCAGCATCTTCCCTGTTACATATGGCCGATTCGTTACGGGGGTCAAGGGCAAGAACCCTGTCAAAACATCTGACTGCTTCTTCATATTTATCCTGATAAAATAACGCAGATCCCTTTTCCAGCCAGGTGTTAACATCATCAGGATAAACAGAAAGTACATTGTCAAAATAATAAATAGCCTGGTCATATTTTTCCTGATAAAATAAGGCCAGACCTTTGCAGAACCATGCATCAATATTCCTGGGACTGAGTTCCAGGGTTTTATCAAAACATTTTATAGCCTCACCGTATTTGCCCAGGTTTGTCAGGGATTTTCCCTTGTTAACAAGTGCCTCGGGATAGTTTGGAGAAAGTTCCAGAGCCTGATCAAAAAAGGATATGGCATCTTCATATCTACCGAGCTTCGCTAGAGTGAGTCCCTCCTGAAAAAGCTGTTTCCCTCTGGGGGAAAAGAGTGAATTTAACATAAACTATAATCTCCACAATTATTTCTCTGTCAAAAAAATCAATCATCTCACTGCTGGCAATTCTGCAGAGCCAATCAGGCTCACAACAGGTAACGCATGATGCGTGACAGGACAATCCTTTATAGAACTGTGCCAGCAACTTCGTCCCCTCTCCGGGCGGAGTTATTGACCAGTGATATTTCATTAGTTATTGAGATAGATTATAAATTAACAGACAAAAATTTGCAATCTTTAATGATGTGATTGTATTTTTTAGATTCTATATTAAAAAGAGTAATGCTGAAGAATTTCAGCGGCCAGTCCCTGGAGAAAAGAAATTCGTCGTTAAAGCCTGTATATAATATAATTATAGTGTATTTCATAACTTATTAGAATTTAAGTCGTCGTGACGCGTAACGCGTGACGCGTGACGGGTTTAATCCCTGCGCATCACGCATTACGCTTTACGCATTACGAGGTCATTATTTATGGATAGTTATGAA
>JAKPQU010000007.1 GCA_029555925.1 Bacillota bacterium | reverse complement strand
TTGAATCTTTACTTTGCAGTAGTTACAGAATGGAAATCGTAAATTTTATCAAACATATCCCTGCAGCTCAGCCTATGGGTAATCATAACTATGGAAAGCTCCGGATAAGCATCGATAATATTTTTAAGTATCTCTTTTTCCATATCTTCATCAACAGAGGAAAGAACCTCATCAAGGAGAATTATTTCAGGCCTTTTCAACAACGCCTGGGCAAGGTTCAGCCTTGCCTTTTCTCCTCCTGATATGGTTTCTTTGCTTATCTTTTTACCGTCCTTTCTGTCACTGTAAAATTTTTCAAGATGTACTATCCTCATTACTTTCTCAACTTCCTGCACACTAGAATAAGGTTCGCCGAAAAAAAGATTTTCATCAATGGTACCGTCAAAAACGATTCTATCTTGATTGAGCAAAATTATTTTTTCTCTCAGATACTTAAGAGATATATTCTTTTGCTCAGTACCGGAAATTTTTATCGATCCTCCATAGCCCTGAAGTATCCCTGTCAGACAGTTAAAGAAAGTACTTTTTCCTATACCGCTTTCCCCTGTTATCATTATCTTTTCACTCTTACCTATACTGATGTCTGGTATCTGAACCGTTTTTCCTTTAAATCCGTACGAAACTCCGGCCGATGTGACATCAAAACCATTGAGCTCCTTTACACTTCCCAAGTCCTCACTTTCAAGACTCAAAATGCTGTTTATCTGCTGCATATAAGGCTTCATTCCGAAGAAAGACAGTATGAAACCGTACAGATCTCTGGTAGCACTTACAAAAAGCGGTATGAATGTATACAGTATTATCATGTCACCGCTGCCTAGACTGAACTCTTTTACAAAGTTTATCCCTAAAACTATTATGATAAGCGGAAGCAGACTGGTAACTACCTTTAAAAAGCTCTGCCAGCTCTGAGTATAAACCGCAGTAAGAACTATTTCCTTGTTAAGCAGGGAGTGTTTTCCGGTAAACCGGTCATAGAAAAAATCATGAGAGTTAAAAAGCTTTATATTTTTTATCCCTGTAAGTGCTTCCACACTTTCACCATACATCTCCCTGTACATATTCATGGTTTTAGCCTCATGTTTACGTATTTTAACGCCGAAAAGATACGTAACCAGTATTATAAAAGGCAGTGTCATGAGGATTACCAAGGCCGAAGACGTGTTTATCCTGTATATTATGATAAAGTATACAATGGCCTGAATCAGACTTATAGGAAGAAGAATAAGCGCCTGATAGAATACCGATACCTTGTTGGTGTTATTTATAATATCCCCCCATATCTTTCCGGGAGAGTTATCTATAAAGTAAGTGAACCTTGTCTCCATGATCTTTTTGAACATCTTAAGCCTTAGATTTTTTATACCGCTGTATAAAAGCTTGTGAGACAAAAAAGAGATCAGCGTGTCCACCATAAAAAGTATCCCGTATATAAACACTATAACAGCAAATACTACCGCGACCGCTTTGCCGTCCTTTACACCGGTACTACTGTCGATAAAGCCTTTAGTGTACTGTGAAATCAGAAAAGAAACCACCACATTCACAGCAGTTACAAAAATAAGGAACAAAGCTTGTTTTTTGTTGTTTTCAAAAAAAATTTTTATCCCCTTTTTCATACTCCCTCCCCGTCATTCTGTGAATATCTGACTTTACCCAAATATTTAAAATCTGAAATATAATCACTTATGAAAAAATCCGAACAATAGGCTTTCTCAAACTCTTTTTCCAGAAGCTGCGGATGTTTGGCGCTGATCTTAAGTCCGTTACTCTTGCAGACATACTCGGTAAATTTTTTTATCTCTGCCTGCTTATCAGTATATCCGTCATAGCTGTAATGAAAAACAAAAGCATATACAATATATTTTTCAAAAATTTCATAGCTGAAAAAAATTGAAAAATAGCTGCAGTAAAACTTATATCCCATGGCAATTGCCGACAAAAGTCCAAAAGGCGATGATGTCTTGGAACCGCAAAAGTATATGCATTCAAGAGTACCATCCGTGGAAAAACCACTGCCGGGAAGGATAAACTCAGGCATAATTTTTAAAGAGCCATGCGTATACCCCTCAAATAAAGATGCTAGCCCAAAGCTTTCTTTTCTTATTCTTTGGGTCATAGAGTGGTAGTAGGTTTCAGAATCATAGTTCAAAAAGTTGTTCAGATACTTTTTTTCATGACTTGCATAAACCTTTTTCATCTCCTGCGGAACTCCTGTGGGAAAGATGGCCTGTATTTCTGCGGGCACTTTATAAACGATTTGATTTTCGGAAATTTTTTCAAAGACGGACTTTTCCATAAAAAAACTGCTGTTTCTATATATAAACTGAATCTTATTCTTTTTCAGGTATATCATATGACTCATATCAAGTGCAAGGTTTTCAGAGCAAAGCGTGATAAACATATAATCACTCCCTTTTCATTTGCAGAGCAGCATCATAGATTATTTTATCTATACATATCCTTCTGCTCTTGTTTTTTTCAGTCACGCCCTTTCTAAACTTGTATCTCCTATAGAAACAGCTTATCTGAGCTGCATAGTACTTCTGTTCGGCGCAAAAGCTAAGATATCTGCAGTCATTACAGCCGCAGTCGTCTATCCCGTATTGGGTAAGAGCATTAATTTCACTCTCCTTTAACGGTGCAAAAACGGCACTCTCTGCCACATTCCGTATGAAAGTTCCTTCTATCTGTCTAACATCGTTAAATCCGAAGATATTATGCGTACCGTTATACTTCTCTTCCATCTCATAAAGGTAGTGACACGGATAAAGATCTCCGCGGGGTGAAATAGTCGTAACATAATTTGAAGCGTCATAACAGCTTGAAAGTGAGCTGCGGATCTTTTTTCCGCAAGAAAAGTCTTTCACTGTCCGGATACTTTCACGCAGATTCCAAAACTCTATGCTTTCATTATCCGAAACCATATCCGTCATGATTTTCTTTAGCCCGTTTTTAAAGATTTCACTGTCCAATTCGCTGGTATCAAGATTAATATCGGGATTCACATTTACCTTAAAACCAAGAGCTTTAAAAAATATATAATCTTCGAAAAGATTCATATAGTTTTTTACGGTAAGGGTTTTGGCTATAGATATACTATCTTTCTTAAGTTTCTGAGAAAGAAGGTTGAGATTGCCCACAACGGTTGAAAATGTTGCTGAACCATCTGCAAATACCCTTGAAACATCGTGCGAAGCTTTTATACCGTCAAGACTGACCAGAAGATGGAAATCATTATTTTCTAAAAATTCAATAATTTCACTGTTGAGTATGCTCAGATTAGTTGTTACAGAAAAAAAGTCAACTTTGTCTTTCACGCTTTCAGTTATAAGTTTCATCACTTTAAAGTTTAAAAAAGGCTCTCCGCCAAAGAAATGAACCTTATATACTTTTTCGCAAGTGCAGTTAATCAACTCTGCAACTCTTTGAGCCGTATAAGCATTCATGTCCCCACTGTTTCTGAAAGAACCGTTTAAATTTTGGAAACAATAGCTACATCTAAAATTGCAGTTTCCAGTCAGAGAAATCCAGTATACTTTATTCATGCTCTCCCCTCATTATTTTTTATTTTCCAATATATAGTGTTTTATGTTACTTTTGAGTTTTTTATAATTATCTAATTCAAAAATATTATATCATATTTTATTATAAAAAAAATATTTCATTAAAAATTTTTAACTCTTATATATCAAGCCTTTCAGACTGTTTTTGTTAATTTTATTTTTTATTTTTTATAAATAATTTTTTCACATATAACTGTATATATCTGTAATATTTATTTATATCAATTATCATCTTAAAATAATTTTTTTGTATTATTTTAATTACATTTATGTTGATTATTTATTTATATCATTTTTATATACTTAACAGATAACATTAAAAATATCCCGGATCTGATCTTACTCAATCCGGGATGGAATCTACTAAGCTTTATCTTTACTTTTCTTTTTCCATTGCCTGTCTTGCCAAGCTGTCTGCCATATCGTTAAATTCATCTCCGCTATGGCTTTGCACCTTGTTCCAGAATATTTCTATGCCGCAGTCAGCGACTGTTTGCTGGTATTTCCTGGTATTCGGAGTTTTAGCTTTCCAGCGCATGCACGCCCATTCTTCCAGACCACTGTAGTCATAGAAAATCTGAACTCTCTCCTCTCCCATTTTTTTCAGCCATTGCAGAGCATCCAGAACAGCCTGTATCTCTCCGGCAACCTGCCGGGAAGGGTCAAAACTTTTAAAAGCAGCCGAAAATCTATGAACGACTTTGCCTTCATTCACAACTACAAAGGCATAACCGACCTTTCCCTCTTTGTAAGATCCGTCTGTATAAATTCTAAGCATTTATCACCCTAGCGCCGTATCAAGAATCATCATAATAATAAAACCAGCTATAAGCGAGAATGTTGCTACCCGTTCATTTCCATGTGAATGGGTTTCAGGAATTATTTCATCGCTTATTACGTAAAGCATTGCTCCTCCTGCAAAAGAAAGGAAAAACGGCAGGGCAGGTTTCATAAGAACTACAAAAGATGCTCCAAGAAGTCCTCCGATAGGCTCTATTACACCTGTCAGAAAAGACCACAGAAAAGCCTGTTTTTTTGTATATCCTGCTTTTAAAAAGGAGACCGCAGTCGCCGTACCTTCTGGAATATTCTGAATTCCAATTGCCATAGCGACTATAAGACCATTTTTCAGCATACCGCTTCCGAAACTTACTCCTACCGCCATTCCCTCCGGAAAGTTATGCAGGGCAATTGCTGTAACAAATAGCCAAACTTTTTTTACCATTTCTTTAGATACGTTCCTTCCTTCGGGTCCTTTAATGAAATGTTCGTGAGGAGAGAAATTATCAAAAAGTTCTATCACCAGAGCACCTGCGATTATTCCAATAACTGCAACCCATATACCTCCGCTGTCTATCGCCGGCATTATAAGGGAAAACATCGTTGCTGCAAGCATAACCCCAGCCGCAAAACCCAAAAGCATGTCAAGCTGTTTTTCTGTAAGCAGTTTTTTAAAAAAAAGAACCGGTATGGCGCCTATGGATGTTGCAAGTCCTGCAACAGTACTTGCAATGACTCCGTATAGCCATATCTGGGAAGCTGTAAGTTCCATACTTTTCCTCCTTGTGTTTTCAGAATTATAATTAAAGTTTAATCTATGAAAAGACTGCCATTATCAATCATCCTGGCCTTTTCAAGGTTATTCTCAACTCTTTGCGTAATACTGTAAAAACTATCATCCTTTCCGAAAATACTTCCGCCTGCCGAAACACTGGCCATCACAATCTCACTGCCTTCTTTAAGAAAGCAGTTATTCATTGTTATGAGCATATTCTGAGCTATATCGTATAACTGAGCACGGTCAACAAACTTTACAATAAGCATAAAGCTTTCATTAGTCCATATACCGGTTTCATCTGTTATTCTCAGATTCGCAGACAGATTGTTTGCGGCCATAAGTACTACCCTTTGCGCAGTATTCTGGGTATAATTCTGGGATATCTGGAAAAGGTTGTCAATACCAAAGCATAATAGGCCGAAAGATACCGCACTGTTTTTGAAATCTTCCTCTGCCTGCCTTATTTTCTGTTCAACTGCTAGCTTGCACAGAATCCCCGTAAGTTGGTCATAAAACGGCCCCTGTGATTTCCTGTCTTTTTCTGAAAGATCATTAAAGACCTCTATGACTCCGGAAACTGTGCCGTCATAGTTTTTTACAGGATAGACTGTCGCTACTACAGGTACCCTATGACCATTCTTATGATGCAGAAAAATTTCGGCTCTCTTGGGTAGACCATCTTGCATAGCTCTGCTAGCCGGACAGTTTTTCTCGCATAGTCTTACACCTTTCGAATCGATATGATTCAGGATGTTATCCATACAAGAAAGGCCAAGTATTTCAGAGGATTCATATCCGGTTATCTTCTGTGCTCCTTCATTCCAGAAAGTAATTACTCTTTTGGTGTCTAAAGCGTATATACCGGCTTTTTTATCCTGAAGCATTCTTTCGAGTATATCCGGAGTAAAAAAATTCTTTTTATCCGAAAGCATTGAAATCCCCCCTTCC
>JAKPQU010000006.1 GCA_029555925.1 Bacillota bacterium | reverse complement strand
CTTCATATTTACCCATACTGCATAGAACATTACCTTTTCCTGTAATAGCCGCTATATTTTTACCGTCTATTTTTATTATTTCATCGAAACATTTTATCATTTCTTCATAATATTCTTTTTCTTTTTCAGGTGTTAACAATGATTTAACCTGATATACCATTATCTTGCCATTCCATGGTTTTATATTTTTTTCATCATATTCTATGGACTTTGAAAAACTTTCCAGAGCTTCATCGTATTTCTGACCTGTATACTGAGATAGCCCTTTCCCATACCATCCGTTGGACGATTTCGGATTCATTTTCAGTGCTTTATCAAAACATTCTCCGGCTTTATCATATTTTTTTTCGCTTAAATATCTGTGTCCGTTTTTTATCTGCCCTTCCACACTGTCACAGGATGAGTTAAAGAGTAAAAATAATAAAGATAGAAAGATTGCTGTAATCTTTTTGAATTTCATGAATAAACTTTCCCCCTTCTTAAAATTAAAAATTTAATGTATAGGAATTTTCATTCCCCTGTTATATGGTTGAGCGTTTAAGGTTATTGTTAATTCTCAATGTTCAACCCTAAGATTTAAACGATTCTCTAAGTACCGCTACAGGTAAATTAGTAACCATTTATCAGCTTCTGCCTGCCAGGCTCTTACGAAGAAAAATAATTTGCCTTTAATTTGTTTTACAGACAATAAATTAACCACTGGTTAATTTCTAATACTATAGAAAAAACGAATTTTTCTTCTCCAGAGCCTGCCAGTCAGAAGCTTTTTATGGATACCCTTTTACCTGTTACGGTACTAAGTTCTTCTCCTTCGCACCTGTTGTGCAGATACACATATTTAATCAAGAATCATGCAGATCATTATAGAGATTATTTGCTCATTATCTATCTTAAAGACAAGATTTCTTTTATTCTCTATATCTTCATAATACCAGTACAGATAATCATATCCTGTTTCTTTATCCGGAATAGTACCTTTATAGGAAGGCTCTCCGTATTGTTCGGAGACTTCATAAACATAGTCTCCTGTCCTGATACCCCGGGAAGTACTGTATTCCGACGTTAAAACCTCAACAGACCATAAATGATAGACAATCTGTTCTTCTACGGGGTATAATGCTATTTCAAGAATTACTCCCTGTGTACGGTATATATTAACCGTATATCCTGATATTTCATTTACATAGCTGTCTGTAAAGGTCAGCTCTCCCAGAACAGATGTCACCTTTTCCATAGAATCCATCAGATTTAAATCTGCCAGGGAATAATCCTCTTCGTGAAGAGGTTTATAAGTTTCTTCCATTTTACACCATCCTTTTTTGTTTAATCTATAATCATTGCAGACGTTATCGATGATACGACATTTTTCGTTTTATCAATCTTGAATACCAGTCTCCTCATTTTCTCCGTATTTTCATAGGTCCAGTATATATAAGTTTTTCCGTTTTTGTCTTTAAAAGAATCCTTATAGTCAGGTTCTCCGTATGCGTCTGTTACTTTTTTACTTGAATTTCCTACTTTTATGCCTCTCTGAGTGGCATAGTTCGGAGAGAACACCTCTACAGACCAGACGTTACCTTTATCTATTGAAGCTATGGATACTTTTACATCCTTTGCTTTATAGATTTTGACCTCACAGGCGGCTATTTCATTCACATAGGAGTCTACCAGAGTGAGAGGGCCGAGCAGTACTTTTACTTTTTCAAGACTGTCATTGAATGTTATACCTGCAAGAGGATAATCTCTGTCGGTAAAAGCTTCCGCAGCCAGCAGGGGCATAATGAGAATTATGCACAGTGCCAGTAAAATTAATAGATTTTTTTTCATAATTAATCCCCTTTCCGTTTATTAAAATTATACTACATTCCTCAGTAATTTTATAGAACTGTACCGGAAAATTCTGACTGTTTATAGGAAAAAATGAAATTCATACTATTTAGCTTTAGACATAGTAGTCTGCCTGCCTGATGTCCGGAGAAAAAAATATCACGGCAGCATATGAAAAATAAAAACAAAAAGTCAGAGGTTTTATAAAACTTCTGACTTTTTTCCGTCAAAACATTCCTACGAAAATCCTTTGGACGATGCTCATCAACTGTAGGGGCGACACTATCTGTCGATATAAAACTCCGAAGAGTTGACCGAGTTATTCGACAGATAGTGTTAAGCCCCAGAAGTTACGATGGGCATCGTGACGTATGAAAAGCTTTAACACAACCGCGGCGTAACACCACAGAAAACTGCTAGGAATATTTTTTTGATTTTTAATTTCAATTGCAAAATTTATTTACACCATCTATTATATAAATTTATCCGATTCCATGTCAAGAGTTTTTCGACTCAGGAATGAAAATTTATTAATAGTATCTTTCCTTGCGTAACGTGTTACGCGTTACGTGTCAACGAGCTTTATTTCCGCTCTTTGATAAATTTTAAATTATCTTCTCTTGCAGAAAAACTCCTGAGGGCTATAATATGTTCACATGGCCCTTTGCGGAGTTTATTCTGTTTATGCCAGTAACAGGCGCATTCTGCCTTTACTATTCTGTCATCTCTGTCCAGGGTAAGATCTGTGTCATAAATATTCTTCCCGTCTTTTATCTTTCCCGATACTTCCATACCTGTATCTTCATTTCTGGATGTAATGGATACTGCACCTTCCTCAAGAAATCTTCCTGCAGATTTTTCCCTTTCGTTTCTGTATGTCAGGTCATCAAGAGGAATCTGTTCTTTTGTCAGTTCCCTGTATCTATAGGTTCCTCCTGCCAGATCATATGTTACTTTCCCGCTCTGGCACCAGAGGTTCAGTGCACCCGATACCTTTGCCCTGTCAAGTTTTGTCTGAAATACTATTTCATCAAGAGGAGCAAATTTTTTCTCCTTTAAATAGTTTAATACGGCACTTGTTTCGTAAACATCTACCTTTGCTCTGGAACTCAGGAGATCGAAATTTCCTTCACCTGACCAGTCATTTGCCGTCCAGCCGGATAGACCGAGCGTAAAAACCATATTATCGAGGTGCATGACATAAAAACTGGGGAGACCTCTTCCCAGGAGATAGACCTTTACTTTTTTCGTAACAGGTATGAGTCTTTCCAGTATATGAAGTCTCCTCCTGCCCCATGTCCTGATACTGACCGGTTCTTCTCCTTCCCATACACAGGTACATTCGAGTCTGTATTCCCATGGTTCGAAAACTGCCGTTACGGGTTTCCCCGGTATGAGCTCATACCTGAGGGCTCTCGGACTTTCTTTCTCACGATGTTGCCTCATAAAAAGGCACATATTATAAATATCTACGGGGGAGAGGGTAAAACTTACCATGGGAAGGCTCATGGCAGACTGAACCTGGAGGAAACCTCTTACCCAGCTATCAGGGAGGTCAATCTTTTTTTCTTTATAAATCTCTTCACCTGTTGTTTCTACCTGAAACCCTGCAGGGTCAATTTCGAAATGAGTCGATTTATAGGTTCTTATCTTCTGCATTTCGCCGAATAATTGAGCGGAAAAATCTATATTTGTCGTGCCGCATTCATATTCCGATATGTTTTCAAATAGCTCATACCCTGCTCCCAGTCTTGCATAGGACGATTCATCCTGGGAGAAACACTCGAAGAATAATTCGTCAGGATGGACTGTTATGACAGGATCAAAGACCCATCTGAATGCAGGATTTATGGCTTCAAGGTATTTTCTGAGCTTGTTTCTTGCATCATAATAAGGCTTCCATCTTGCATACTGCCTGTCCTGAAGCACTTTCAGTTCCGAACTGGCTATATTCATTTTTTCCACAAGTTCGCTCTTTCCCTCCATATGTTTTGCGAGCCTTTTCATCTCTTCATTTTTAAGCCACTCCATGTATTCGCTTCGATCTTTCTTTTTATAACGGAGGTCCGAAACAACAACTTCACGAAGAGCGCTCATGGCTTCCCTGAACATAATGGCATTTTTCAGTTTACCTCTGAAAAAAACAGGTTCTCTTTTTAAATCGGGAGAGAAATTTACCTTTGTCGCCTCTCCTGAATGTTCTATAACACTTGATTTAGCATAGGTAAAATTAAATAACATATAAATTCCCCCTGTTCTCGCGTCACGCGTTACGCGTCACGCGTCACGATAATTAATTTCTCCGGTTATAATTTCTTTTTTGCAATGATAAAACATACCTGAGGCTTTTACAGCTTTCAGGCCATTCTTTTTTCAATTTTGTCAGACACAGGAGAACAGCTTTTCTGTTTTCTATTATCCAGTTCATTTCTTTATCCATTTCTTTCTCCCAGTCCTCTTTTGTATGAATGCCATAATCTTCCGGTTTTTCTGCTATATCCAGCTGGCCGTTACAGATATGGCCCAGTTCTCCACATTGAGAACAGAGAAGTGACGATATCTTAAAATACCTTTCCACACGGTTTACTATAGAAGTAAAATCTTCATGCATATCTTTTCTATCCTCCAGATAAAATTTCAACAGGACATTTTATATAAGGGTATTTTGCCTTTATTCCTGTCATAATGGCAAGGCATGAAGAAAAATCCCTTTCTGTCATGGTACTGCCGTAGTCTTCGAGTAATGCCATTACTTCTGCTGCTATAAAGGCATTTTTCAATGAAACATATTCCAGATATTTAAAGAGTTTATCCTTCATTTTCCTTCCTTTATTGACTCTGAAAAGAATCGTTCTGAAAAATGGAAGGAGTTGTTTTATTTTTTCCGGTTCATGGTCGATTTTTTCTATGACAAGATCCAGAGCCAGTTCCTGAATATTACTGTCAGGATGTTCTGTCAACCGTATAAATTCAAGTATATATCCATCTTTAAGATATTTTGTTACAAGAGATTTGCCAAAATCTTGAATGTCTTTATAGAGACTGTCACAGAAACCTGTTATCATGTCAGGCGTGAATTTTTCCACTGAGAAATTCTCTTCAAAGAAATCTATAGCAAACCTTCTTGTGTCTTCCCATTTACTGTCCGTAAGAGATATTAAAAGAGAAATATGGTTCTGCCATCTCGAGGGATTTGATTTTATCATGTTTTGTGCTCCCTCTCTTACGGTAAACGCGTCATGACAGGCAAGACCTGCAAGGATGTTTCTGTCTACTGTCACAGGGTCGATTTTGCTGTTCTGCAGAAGCCATCCCCCCAGAGCCTGAACATTTCTCGAAGGTGAATTTAATATGGAAAAAACATCTTCAAGAGACAGTAATTTAAGTTCTTCAGAGAACATATCTTTAACATATTCCACTATAAGAGAATAAAAATTTTTTTCTCTTTCTCCTTTTTTCAGCACATCAAGGAGTATTTTTAAATACAGATCTTTATTTTCTTTCTCACAGAAAAGTTTTATCATCTCCAGAACATAATTCCATCTGTCACTGTGAGAAGATTTTAACATCATAAAGATCCAAGAAGTCTTTTCTTCGAAGGAAACATTTTTGATTATCTCTTTAAGCCAGTCTCCTGCCATATGTCTTGCAGGTTCAAAATTACATAAGAGAAATGTTTTCAGAAGTTCCCTGTCTACCCTCATGGGATCGGTGTGTTTTCTAAGTAATTCCACCAGTGTATTACAGACAAAAGGATAAGGTTTCCTGAAGAGTTTTAACAGGTCATCTTTTGAAAGATTTGTTAAGGTGTCTGGAAATTTATCCCTCAGGATTTTCACTGCAAAAGCATTTATTTCTTTACATTCCGACTTCATTAACAGTTTCAGTAATAAATTACTGTCACCCTCCCAGAGAGACGGAAAGGATTCCTCCCTGTCTGCCGGCTCGATCGTGGCTTCTTCAATATTTTCTATGTTGATTTTTTTACCTATTTCATCGCGAAATTTGTCTCTTGTTATCTCCGATAGTCCCCTATCCTGATTACACCGCCATTTTACGCCTGATTTTAATGGACTGTATCGTTTACTGTTTCCGTAAAGTATATGGTTAAAGCACCAGAGATGATTAAACCTGTCGTAAATATTAGTAAAAACACTGAATTTTTTGCTATTCCAGTCATATCTGTATCTGGTTATCTTCTGAGCCTGACGACTGTCAGAGTCTTTAAAGTTTTTAAGAAAGAAATAAGCAAATTCTGCATAGAGCTCAGGGGTTTTCTTTGCAATAGTTCTGAATGTGCGCCACAGTCTTCTCATCAGATAGGATTTTGTCTTCATTGCAAATCTTGTTATACATATACTTTTATGCTGTATATATCCTCCTGACGATAATTTTGTAATCAATTCAGCTTCTTGATCACTGAAATTCAGACCTTTAACCATAGAACGAAATTCATTCTGAGACATGAGTCTATTGCAGTGGCTTTTTACAGTTTCCAGTTTATTTTCTTTGATGATATTTTTTAATGCTTCTATTGTGTTACCATCAATCTGGAAGGTTACTCCGTAATACACAGTATACATCATAACCTGTTCTATTTCTTTTTTCTCAAAGCCTTGTTCTTTCAGAAGATCTGCAAATTCTTTTTTTTCTATTAATTTGAATTTCGGCAGAGTTTTTAAAATTTTTGCTTTTTCCTTATCTTTAAGGGCAAAACTAGTCAGGGTATTTATATTCCAGTCATTAATTTCATACCAGCCCTGGTTTAAATTTGGCCCTGCCGCAATTTTTCTTATGACTTCACTCTCTGTGTTATTAAATTTCATTTTCTTTATAAGGTGGTTGAATTTATTATAAGACATCATATTACCGGGGCTTTCTATGGGAATGGCCGGCTTTTTACCGCTCACTATACTTTTGAGTCCTTCCATAATCTTATTTGCAAGGCCACTTTTTTCATCCTCAGGGGCCATCAATTGCTCCAGTTTTCCGCTTTCAATAAGATCCTTTAATTCTTTTCCGGTTTTATCATTAATTTCGTAATTTACGCCATAATAAAGGGTATATCTCATGACTCCCCATATGTCCTGCTCGTCAAAATTTAATTTTTCCAGTATCTCTGTTAACTCTTCTTTTGCCAGGAGTCTGTTTTTCGGCACCGATGATTTTAAGAGTTGAAATTTTTCTTTATCTTTCACGGCATAAGTTTCCACATTCTTTATATTCTTATCGTTTAATTCGAACCACGAACCGTAGATATATTCGGCTTTCTGGTGAGGTGTAACTTCTATTCTGTAGGCAAGCAAGCCGAACAGTTCCATATCTATTCTGTATTCCGCTCTTTTATAAATGGATTTTATATTGTTCCAGTATTTCGGGAGATTTGCCGCAAGGATTACTTCCTGCAGGGTTTTTCTTGCAGTACGTTTATCTATATCATAGAGTGCTTCCAGTAATTTCCCGTCTTTTTCTTTAGATAAGACTTCTTTGAATTTTTCTGTAAATCCGTTGTCTTCCCTTTCAAGCATATCTTTAAGTTCATCGGGAAATTTATTCAGTGCCTTCTTTGAAATATCTTCTATTGTTTCTTTATGATCGATTTTTCTGAGAGCTTCTTCGGCCATAATAGCGACAAATGGTTTCTCATCTTTTCTGAGTTCCTGAAGTGCTACGATGACTTTAATTTTCTCGTTGTTAAGTTCAGGCAATGAGCTTAACATATCAATATTATTAAGGATTTCTCCGAAATATTCTTTGCTGCAGAGAATTCCCAGGGCTTTTGCCGAACTGTAACGTACAGAAGGATGTTTGTCTTTAAGACATTCTGTAATATGTTGAAGTATTTCAGGTAAGACATATCTTTTATCTGACAGACAGATAAGAGCTTTTGATCTGAATTTACTGCTGGTGTGCTTCAGCATTTTAATAAGATATGTTTTCTTTTCTTCAAAACCTGGAGGGCATTTAAAAACTTTTTCAAGACTTTCTCCTTCTATAATTTCTATATATCCTTTTTTCAATTTTTCTTTTATCAATTTTTCATAGGATTTTTTAGCCTCTTCTTCAGAAGAGAAATTTTTAGTCTGTTTCTGTCCCTCTGTTCCTATACGTCCGAAATGAACTGTATGACTGGTGCCATCTCCCCATATGGCCCAGAACTTACTCGATGTGCCTTCTATAAATTCAAAGGTTCTTTTTTTCATGTCTCTCCCTCCTTACCTGCCGGAAATCCTGTCGAGTTGTTCTCTGAATTTTTTTCCTTTTTCACTGTCTACCATAGATATATAGCTGCAATAACCTCTGAGATAGGCAATAAAATTCGGATGTTTTTCTTTGTTCTGGCTTTCAATGCCATGTTTTTCACAGTTATAAAGGATGGCTCTGAATTTCTTTATTTCATCCCTGCTTACAGAAAGTTTTCTGTTTACGACGATACCTGTGACTTCCTGTCTTCTGGATTTGTGAAATACTCTTGTTTTATCGGGATGTACTTCAAAGCCTTCATTGCTTACGATGGAAGTAACATCGTTAAGGAGTTTACCTGTATGTTTCAGGATATTTCCGGAAAAGGTAAGATCATCTGCATATCGTGTATAGTTGAACCCCAGGCTTTCCGCTTTACCTTTAAGTCTTATATCCATATGACGGCATATGATATTTGTAATTGCAGGGCTTGTGCAGGCTCCCTGGGGAAGTTCTCTGTCTCCCAGAGAAACATTGTAGATTTTGCCTTTATAGCTTACCTTTTCTCTGGGAGGTTCAGTGCAGAGAAGAGATAACACTATTGATACGGATTCCGAATAACCGAAGGAGCGGAACATGCCTTTTACCCTTTTAAATTTTATGGTAGGGAAGAAGTCTTTCAGATCCATGTTTATTACCAGATCACTGGCTATATGTCCCGTAGCATTTGACATAATTGATTTACCTTTTATAAACCCGTGGACACATGGTTCTGGTAGAATTTTATCCAGAATATTTGCCTTTATCCAGTTCTGTGCTTTACGAAGCAGTGGTTTGGGCGAAGAAATTTTCCTTGTGCCCCCCCTTTTTTTTGGTATGGTAAAATTGTGATAGTGAGACATGGTCGTGCAGTTTCTGTGGTAAGTAAGCCACCGGACTTTTGAAATCTCTATATCCATATATTTTGCCAGTTCTACAGGCGTTGAAATCTCCGGCAATCCCAGGTTTTGTAGTTTCCCATGATCAGACGTTTCATCTAACAGTCCCTGTGATACTCCGTGCCCTAGATAAAGTATGAGACCTTTCTTTTTTTCCTCCCACAGTTTTTTCTTTTCCGCTTTTTCCTGTTCTTTAAGGAGTTTTTTCTCTGCCCTTTTCTTTTTGCTTTCATCCCACATCTGCTGTCTTATCTGTTTTAATATTTTTTCTTCATTTCCGTATTTCCCGAGTTTGGCCCTGAGAGAATTTATTTCCTGTTCAAGTTCTCTCCTTCTGGCAGTTTCATCGGGAGGTTGTAAATCTTCAAAAGTCCTCTCTTTAGGCCAGAACCCGAGACGGATCATTTCTGAAAGGAGGAATTTTGTGCCTTCAACACTCCAGACTTTTTTTCTGAAATCTTCAGGAGAAAGCAAGTTAAGATCTTCCGGTATTTTGTTTTTTTCTTCCATAAATAAAAAATTCACCTGCCTCTTTCTTTAATAAATATCCCTGCGAAAATCCATGGGACGATGGGGATTAACTGATGTGGCGCAGTTACTATACGGTGTAAAACTCCGCAGAATTAACCGGGGTAATCCTATATTACCTGAAAGCCACTGAAATTATAATAGCCATCGTGATGTATGAAAAGCTTCAAAACACCTGTAGTGTAACACAGCAGAAAACTGCCAGGAATATTTTCTTAATATTTTTATAATAAAAAATTCGTTTAATTATTTAATTTTTCCTGCCAGATTTATTGTTTTATATGTTTTGTGCTTAATTATCCTGCACTTTCCCCTGAATAATCTCCTCTGTAAGCCGGGTGGCGATGTAGATTTTTTTTCATGAATGGATCCATTTCCCTGGGTGAACCGTAACATACTTCTGCTGTAGCTTTACATCCTCCCTGGCACAGTCTGGCCATAGGACATGGTTCGCATATGGGAGGTATGGCCATGGCAAATTCCTTCATGACAGGATTATTTATCATATCTTCAAATCTCTCTGTGAGAAAATTTCCAATTACTGTAGGCGAATGGTTGCATGGCCGGAGCATTCCGTCAGGACTTATTGTGTAATATGCCCTGTCTGTACCTGCTCCACAGTAACCTTTTGCCAGATATGGATATTGTGACATATTTATAATACATGGAAGAACCGGTATGGTACAGCTTACAGAGTATTTATATTCACAGGCAAGTCTGTTTGCAGTGGCAAGCACTTTTTCAAAATCCTCTGCAGAAGGAAGGAGTTCATCAATATATTTTATGCCCTCTCCGCCGGGATTAAAACGATTCAACATCATTCCGTCCGTTTCAAGAGCTATGGCAAGTTTCATAGTTTCTTCAAAAAAGGGAATGTTTTTATTTGTGGCAACAAATACTACTACAGGTCTTCCGTTCATTGTTTTTATATTTACGAGTGCCTCAATAACATCATCCCATGAGTTATTCCTGCATATTTCATTATGGATCTCTCTAGCAGGGCCAAGAAGGGGTAACTCGAAAAGCCTTACTCCTCGTTTCATACATTCTGCTATAAATTCTTTTTTCATGCCTGTTCCATTTGTAATTAACACAGGTTTTATACCGAGATTGTTTATAAATTCCACTATCTGCAGAAAGTCAGGTCTTAAAGTAGGTTCCCCGCCTGTAAGGGCAATAGTTTTACAGTCTGTTTCCTGCTGAAGTTTTACGATAACAAAAAGCCATTCTTCTGTGGTAAGTTCCTTTTTTACACATGTATGACCTTCCTTTTTCCATATATTATAGCAGTAATAACAATTGTTATTACATTTTTCAGTCAGTTCCAGCAAATAATACAGTGTCGAATATGGATTTTCTTCTTTATCCATTTTATTCTCCTTAAAAAATAAATTATTTAGATAAATTATTTCTACATAGTTTTCATACTTTAAATGTATCTCCCTCTATAGCCGTACAGGTATAGAGGGAGTTATATATTTCTTAATGAAATTTTGACTGATTTTGTGTAAATCTCTATCGAAACCTTATTTCATGATAAGTTTACACAAAACACCTTATACTCTCTGAATTTTTGAATTTAGAATCCCATAGCAGGATTTACTCCGCCCCCCATGCCGGGTGTCTGTCCTCCTGTCATTGTCTGCTGCCCAATCTGCTGGGCGATCTGGGCTTTCATCTGAGTTTGAGGATCAGCCTGACTGCCCATCTGTTTTGTGATTATATCCAGTTTCTGTAAAGACATCATAAGCATGGAAGGATTCTGCATTTGCCCCTGAGGGATTGCTCCTCCCATTATACTGCCGCTCATGCCTCTACCTGAGGCGATCATCGCATCTACCTGTGCAGGATTCACGCCGCAGAGTTGTAAAACCTGATTTGCTGCCTGATTGATAAACTGTGCTGCCATAGAACCACCTGTAATATTGGCGGCCTGGTTAGCTGACTGTGGTGTACCTGCTCCTGCTGCCGCCGTACCGCCTCCCCCTCCGCAACTACCACCACCGCCACCGGAACCGCCACTACCACCGGAACTGCCACCGCCACCTTTCTCTTTCGCTTTGTTACCTTCCTGTGGTTTATCTTTGTTGCCCAGATCCAGTGGTATTGCATAACACATCATTTCTCCTCTACCCAGTTCTTCTTGTAGACTCCGCGATATATAACAGGTAACTACAGGTTCTTCTTCGCCTCCGGGAGGTTTTTTATTACCTTCCCCTCCGGGAGGATCTATCGGAGCGGCATAACACACTGCTCCTCCGCCACCTGTTCCCGGCAGATCTTTCCCTAAACCTCCTGCCGGTATATAACATGTGGCCATAGTTTCGCCTTTCCCGGGAGAAGTTTTAGTATCGTCGGCCATATTGTACATCTGATCCCGGAAATTCTTAACCTTATCTGCTGTTTCTTTTGATAATGTCCCTTTTTCAACTGCTTCATTTAATAATTTATTTCTGCTCTCGGCGATGGTGGAGGTATTTTTCTTTTCATTGCTTCCTTTGTTTTGCTGTGCCTGTCCGGTTGTATTTGATTTTTTACTCTCTTTTGGTTTTATCGTGGAACTCGCCCTGTTGCTGCCTTTATTTGAAACCTTCATTTTCCTTCCCTCTTTCTTATTTGATATAGTGTTTTTATGACTGGAAAGTCACATGTTATTTTTTTATGCAATCATATATAACTTATATATCACTTTTGTATTGAATTTTGTAAATATATAAATGAAAAATTTTTACTGACCCGGGCATAAGCATATAATAAAAATTTTCCTACCGTCACGGGTTATACGTTACGCGTCACAAGAGTAAATATGTATTATTTATGCTCATTACATTAGGTACTATGATGTCTGTTTATCAGGCTGTAATAAATTCTTCAAAGGGCATATCTCCTATTGTGCCTTTTATATGAAAACCTTTATCTGTCCTTACTACTTCCCTGGCAATTTTCCACCTGCCCATATTACCGAAATCCAGTATTTTAGTTCCGTCTTCGCTGACTTTGATAGTCTCTTCAAGTTCTTCTCCTCCTATTGAACCATTGACTGATATGATACCGGTCCATACGTTTATATCCACTTTTTCTTTTACCGATATGTCTCCTGTCTGACTGTCAGTAAAGGGGCCCATATTCTGAGGTGTTATTTTGCTTGTAAGGGTATTTTCTCCTGTACTGCCTTTAAGGTTCACTTCCTGTGAGAGAGTGCCTTCCGCATCAAACCTGACACCGTCATATGATCCGTGCATGCCGATTTTATTTTCTTTCATGCTGTAATTATAGCTGAAAATTTTTCCGTCTATGTTTCCTCTGATTTCGATACTGTCTTTCGGGAGTTTATCCATAAGCAGACCTGCAAGGGTATCATTGGGAGGAGTTACAAAAGCTTCTACCGGATGATCTATTTTAGAGAAGGATATCTGTTGATTATTTGATATTTTCATAATTTTCTCTCCTTATTCCATATTTTCGTTTAAAATAACCATATTACCGCTACAGGTAAATTAGTAACCATTTATCAGCTTCTGCCTGACAGGCTCTTACGAAGAAAAATAATTTGCCTTATTTAATTTGTTTTACAGACAATAAATTAGCCCTTATTTAA
>JAKPQU010000004.1 GCA_029555925.1 Bacillota bacterium | reverse complement strand
AGAAAAATAATTTGCCTTATTTAATTTGTTTTACAGACAATAAATTAGCCCTTATTTAATTTCTAATACTATAGAAAAAACGAATTTTTCTTCTCCAGAGCCTGCCAGGCAGAAGCTTTTTATGGATACCCTTTTACCTGTTACGGTACTAAAAACAAGGAAATTATGAAAAAGTGCAAAAATATAGATTATTATACCTTTTAAAACTTCTAGTTCAAGGCCTTACTTTCCTTTGAATTTTAAATAAAATTTTAAGATTTTGTCTGAAATTTTGATGGTGAAATACTTATTTAAAAGCATATATATATCCGTCAGATGTTCCTATAATCAAAAAACCATCGGAAATAGCAGGTGCTGAAGAGAAGTTTATGCCACAGTCAAGACATGATGTTACCTCTCCTGTTTTCCCGTTTAAAATAAATAGTTTGGTCTTTTCAGCATAGAAATAAAGCATACCTCCTGATATGGCAGGAGGCATCTGAAATGGATCTTTAACTTTATAATTCCATACAGGTTTACCTGTTCCTGTATCTATGGCAATCATATGCCCGCTGTGGGTGCCTATATATACTATACCGTCAGCTACGACAGGAGTAGAAGTTATAGTTGAGGAAGTATTCAGAACCCACACTGGTTCTCCGTTATTAATATCAATACAATAAAGGTGTCCGTCATAGGAGCCTATAAAAACTTTACCCTGATAAATACATGGAGATGAGGATATACTGTATCCTGTTTTAAATTTCCATTTTAATTCCCCGCTTTCTGTGGAAAGAGCATAGACATGACTGTCAAGGGAGCCAAAATATACGGCGTTTTCCAACACAACAGGCGAGGACATAACAGTTCCTCCTGCATTGAATTTCCATATAAGTCTTCCGCCATTTACATCTATGGCATAAAAATAAGAATCGTAAGAACCTGTATAAACAACTTCTCCTGCCAGGGCAGGCGTGCATGTTATGAGACCATCTGTTTTGTATTTCCATTTGAGACATATGGCATTTATATCGATTGAATATAGGTTACAGTCCATACAGCCTGCATAAAGAGTACCTTCGTATATAATGGGTGATGAAGTAAGCTGGCCTCTGACTTTATATTCCCACAGACATGAGCCGTCATCCATATTGAGAGCATAAATGTAATTATCATAGGCACATACATAGGCCATATTATTAACAATGGCAGGGCTGGAAATGGCTCCTCTGCCGGCTTTGTATTTCCATCTGAAACGGGGCACGCCTTTAAGAGGTTCTCCCTGGGAACTGGTTCTTTCCGGATTGCCTCCGAGCATAGTCCAGCTTGCTTTTTTTACAAAGGTTTTAGCCAGTCTTTGATAGACAACACCGAGAGCGCCTTTCATTTCTGTAGCAGAACTGAATCTGTTTGCCAGATCTTTTTGAAGTGCTTTGTTTACAACTGCTTCTATTTCTTTTGAAAGATCAGTTCTCAGTCCCGATAAAGGGGGATAACTGAATTGTACATTGTATAGCGCAGGATCTATTCCGCTCAGAAGATAATGCATGATTGCTCCAAGTCCATATATGTCCGATCTTGGTTCTATTATCCCTTCATATTGTTCAGGAGGAGAATATCCCTGTATATATATAGGTGCTTTTTCCGGTTCAGGAATGAGTATACGGGAAATACCGAAATCAATTAAAACCAGACGGCCTGTATCTCTTGAGAACATAATATTGGTTGGTTGAAGGGTTCCGCATAAAATATCATTGCTGTGTAGATATTCCATTGCCTCACATATACGGAAGCTTACCTCTATGACCTGCTTCTCGCTGAAAGGCATCTTTGTCTTAAGTAAATAGGTCTGTAATATTTCATCTAAATATTCCCCTACAATAAATTCCATTATAAGATAGAGGCATCCTTTTTCAGCAAAACAATCGGTAACCTTGCAGAGACACGGGTGATTTAACTGCATAAATCTCTGGCCCTGAGTCATAAAACGTTCTATTATTTCTTCTTTTTCCTGGCGGGATGAAGCAACGATAATCATTTCTTTAGCTACCATTGTTTTATCGTTGTCGTGGGTATCGGCAATAGTATATTTGGCATACCTGTCCCCTGTCCCGTCGATACGGAGTATATCTATCATACGATATCTGTTGTTTAAGAGTATTTCATTGCCATCCATAATTTTTTTCTTCCTTTATATATATGATAGTGTTTTTTTAGGACAGGTAAATTCATTTAATTAGTGAAAAGTGAATGGTGAAAAGTAAGTAAAATCATACTTTTTTACCTGTCACTCTGAATATTATGACAAATTTCTTTTTCATTCTCTATAAAACAACCATCTCTATAAAACAACCATGACCTGGTCGGTCACAACGAAGTATGAGAATGTTTTCCTCCCGTCACGCGTTACGCTTCTCATAATCGCCTGTCATTTTTAAACGTAATCGTCATTACCTTTTCCATATGTATCTTTTGAATAGGAAAATTCATAATCTGCAATAACAACAGTATCTCCGTCTTTTATACCTTTTTTCTCCAGTGCTTCTATAATACCTCTGCGATAGAGATGCTTCTGTAAATGTCTCAAACATTCTTCATTGTCGAGATAGGTCATGGAAACCTTCTTTTCTATCATATCCCCTGTTACGATATATGTTCCGTCTGTTACTTCAATAGATAATTCCCTTGGAGGCTTTCGCGGAAGAGAAATATCTCTGAGCTCACAGGTTTCCTCTTTTGTTCCGTCTATTTTTTGTAGCAGTATTTCTGTTACTCCTTTTAAAAGCTCAGAGACTCCCTCACCTGTAACAGCAGATATGGGATAGAATTTCACTCCTGTTTTTTTACATGCCTCTTCGACTCTGTCTTTTATTTCTCTTCCATGGGGCAAATCTATTTTATTTCCTGCCACTATCTGAGGTAATTCTGAAAGCATGGAATTATAAAGTTGTAATTCCTTATTTATCAAATAATAATTTTCAAGAGGTTTATCTTCTTTTATATCTGCAAGTGACAGAACATGGATAAGTATTTTTGTTCTCTCTATATGTTTCAAGAATTGATATCCAAGACCGGTGCCTTTATGAGCACCTTCTATAAGTCCCGGAATATCGGCAAATACTGCTGTCCTGTCTTCAGTTAATTTTACCACTCCCAGATTTGGGACAAGAGTCGTAAAGGGGTAATCGGCGATTTTAGGTTTTGCTGCAGAAACTCTGGAGATAAGGGTAGATTTACCGACATTGGGATAACCTATAATAGCTACGTCTGCGAGGAGTTTTAATTCCAGTTTAAGGGTTCTTTCTTCTCCAGGTTCTCCTTTCTCAGCTCTTCTGGGCGCCTGGTTGGTAGAAGTAGGGAAACGGGCATTCCCTCTGCCTCCTCTGCCCCCCCGTGCCAGGAGCAATCTATGGTGTGTATCGGTAAGGTCACATAATATTTCATTTGTGTCATGATCTTTTATGACTGTTCCGGGAGGTACTTTTATATATAAATCATCGGCACTTTTTCCTGTTTTGTTTTTTTTCTGTCCCGGTTTCCCTTTATCTGCATTGAAATGAGATTTATACTTGAATGAAAGGAGGGTATTCAAGTTTGCATCTGCGATAAGATATACATTCCCTCCCCGGCCTCCGTCACCTCCGCTCGGGCCTCCGTAGGCTATATATTTTTCCTTATGAAATGATACAAGCCCGCATCCGCCGTCTCCGCCTCTGACATAAATGATTGCTTCATCAATAAACACAGAATTTTCCTTCCTTAATAAAGTAAAAACCGAAAGTAATATGTAGAACAACAACTTTCGGCTCTTAATTTTTATAAACTGCTGGAATTTTATACTGCAACAGGTTGAACGTTTATAAGCTTTTTATTTTTTCCTCTTTTTTCAAAGGAAACATGTCCTTCTGCAATAGAAAATATAGTATAATCTTTGCCCATCATAACATGACTGCCTGGCTTGAATTCGCTTCCACGCTGACGTACTATGATTTCTCCCGGTTTGACATACTGACCACCAAATTTCTTTATACCAAGACGCTGGGATGCGCTGTCTCTTCCGTTTCTGGTGCTTCCAAGTCCTTTTTTATGAGCAAATAACTGTAGATCTAAAGTAATCATATCTACAAGTAGCCTTTGTACCGCTACTTTCACCTCCTAATTTCAGTGCTTTATGTTAATAGAAACACTTTCAATTCCATACTTCGTGCTATTATATCACAAGAGTCATGTAAATGCAATGGACATAAAGATTAATTTTTTATATGGACAAAAAAGGTGATATAAATTATAATTGAAACGTGACGCGTGACGCGTGACTCGTGACGCGTCGGAACAGCATTATTTTACGCGTTACGCGTTACGCGTTACGATTCAGTGGAGTTATTTATGGAACAAACAGTTTCTTCTCCTTATATAGAACATAGCCTTGAAGAATTGCTGCATAAAGTTAAACTTTATAAACCTGATGCCAATCTGGAATTTATAGAAAAAGCTCTTCGTTTTGCAGCATCTGCCCATGAAGGTCAGAATCGTGCATCGGGAGAGCCTTATATTTTACATCCCCTTGGAGTGGCCTGTATTCTTGCAGAAGATTTAAAACTGGATGAACCTTCTATTGTGGCAGCTCTCCTTCATGATGTACTGGAAGATACAGATGTAACCTATGAAGAAATGCTTTCCATATTCGGGGAAGAAGTTGTCAATCTTGTTGATGGTGTTACGAAGCTTACAAAAATAAGTGACAGTACATCATTGAAGGGACTGACAAAAGAAGAAAGACAGGCGGAAAATTTACGTAAAATATTCCTTGCTATGGCCAAAGATTTAAGGGTTATTTTTATAAAACTGGCAGACAGGCTTCATAACATGAGAACCCTTTCATCCCTTGCTCTGAATAAACAGAGATCCATATCTATGGAAACTATAGAAATTTTTGCTCCTATGGCCAACAGACTCGGTATATGGCATATAAAAAAAGAACTTGAAGATCTGTCTTTTAAATATCTTCAGCCGGATATTTATGCATCCCTCGTGAAGGAAATAGATGAAAAACGTGCCAGAAGCAGTAAAATATTTAAAGAAGCAACTGAGCTGTTAAATAAAGAATTGATGCATAATGAGATAAAAGCTACAATTGAAACAAGGTTTAAACATTATTACGGTATATATCAGAAAATGCTGAACAAGAAAAAGGGACTCGATGAGATCTATGATTATACGGCTCTCAGGGTCGTTGTTCCTACTGTAAGCAACTGTTATGGAGTTCTCGGAATAGTCCACAGTATATGGGTCCCCCTTCCTGATAGAATTAAAGACTATATAGCCACTCCTAAGGCCAATGGTTACCAGTCTTTACACACAACAGTATTCGGCCCTTCCGGAGAGCTTATGGAGGTTCAGATAAGAACATGGCAAATGCATAGAATAGGAGAATTCGGCATTGCCGCTCACTGGCAGTATAAAGAGGGATGGAAGCAGGACAGAAAATTTCAAAAGCAGATAACCCCTTTTATACAGCAGCTTATAGACTGGCAGGCAGATTTAAAGGATGCAAAAGAATTCATTCAATCTCTTAAAATGGATTTTTTGAACAATCAGGTTTTTGTTTTTACTCCGGGAGGAGATCTTCTGGATTTGCCGGCAGAATCTACGCCTATTGATTTTGCCTATAGAATTCATACGGAAGTAGGTAATAAATGTGTCGGTGCCAAGGTTAACAATAAAATAGTTCCCCTTAATTACAGGCTTAAAAACGGAGATATTGTTGAAATAATAACGTCGAATGTGAGCGGCGGGCCGAGCAGGGACTGGATGAGTATATGCACTACAAACAGTGCGAAGAATAAAATTAGAAACTGGTTTAAAAAAGAAAGAAAAGAAGAGAATATTTTAAGAGGCAAGGATATAACAGACAGAGAAATAAGAAAATTAAGAAGAATCTTCAGAGGATTTTCTAAAAAGGATCTCTTTGAAAGGGTTATGAAAAGATATCCTTTTTACAGCTCCGAGGAAGAATTCCTTGCTGCCATAGGTTACGGAGATATACCGGTAATTCAGATAAATAAGATTTTAAAAGAAGAACTGGATAATATTACTGGAAAAACGGAAGAGAAAAAAACGGAACAGACAGGGAAAGATAGTACGGAACAGAAGGAAAAAATTGATCTTTCCTATGACGGTGAAAATTTTATTCAGGTCAAAGATATAAAGAATCTTGTAATAAGAGTTGCCAGATGCTGTAACCCCCTCCCGGGAGAGGATATAATAGGTTATATTACCCAGGGCAGAGGCGTAAGTGTCCACAGGAAAACATGCCATAATTTAAAGTTTTTTTCGAATCACTCGGATCGTCTCATAGAAGTTAACTGGTCGGTAAAGAAAAAGAAAAATGTTTATCCTGTCCAGTTACTTATCAACGGATGGGACAGACCGGGACTTCTGAATGATGTAACTGCAGTGCTTAAAGAAGAAATGATAAACTCCAGATCCATAAATGCTTATACAGAAGGAGCAGGAGAAGCAGTAGTTAAAATGGTTGTAGAGGTAAAGGATATACAGCAGCTTAACGGTTTTATAAAAAAAATAAAAAGCATAAAAGGTATAACGCTGGTCAAGAGGATTGTTCAGGAGAAGAATTAATTACAGTGATCAGTGACCAGTAGGGGTGAACCACTGTGTTCGCCCGGTACCGGTGAAAATGCGCATTACGCATTACGCATCATGAACCACCTGTCACGCGTCACCCGTCACGCGTCACGACCATATTACACATTACGATTTTAAAGGAAATAAACTTTTATGAGAGCCATAGTTCAGAGAGTAAAAGAAGCAGAGGTACTTGTTGAAGAAAATGGAACTGAAACAACGACAGGTAAAATAGGGAAGGGCATTATGGTTCTTCTCGGTGTCGGGAAAAACGATTCCTCTAAAGATGTTGCATGGATGGCGGAAAAAATTGCCGGTTTAAGAATATTTCCAGATGAAGAAGATAAAATGAATCTTTCTGTTCTGGATGTCTCAGGAGAAGCCCTTGTTGTATCACAGTTTACCCTTTACGGTGACTGCCGTAAAGGGAAGCGTCCCGGTTATTCCGATGCAGCTCCTCCTGAACTTGCAGTGAAGTTATATAAAGATTTTGTAGAAGCCCTCAAAGAAAAGGGGCTCACGGTAGCAGAAGGAGTATTTCAGGCTTCCATGCTTGTAAAGATATATAATCAGGGCCCTGTTACTCTTATTATAGACAGTAAAAAAAATTAGAGGCACTTTCATATCTGCCCTTCTATTATGGAGATGAGCGGATTCGAACCGCCGACCTCTTCCTTGCGAAGGAAGCGCTCTACCATCTAAGCTACATCCCCTTTAACGTCTCATTATAATTTAAACTTTATATGAAGTCAAGAGATTGCGGTTTTTTGACAAGCTATTGCTATTAGCAGATTTTTTTGCTATAATAAATAAAAATGGTAGGTAGTATATATAAATCCCTGTGTGTATTCTATGAGAGGAGAGAATGAAGGTTTTTTTAGTTTATGGTAATTCTGTGTATGGGAACATACCGGTAAACTCGAAAATTTTCTTCAGAAAAATTTATGACAGATAGCAAGTTATTATGGTTTTTTACAGGAGGTATTTGTGCATTGTCTCTGGTTATTATATGGAATTCATATAAGGGAGCTTCTAAAACTACCAGAAAGAAGCTTGAAGAACCTACTTATCGTAAGGTGAAAGATTTGATTTCCGAGGCAGATGAATTGCTGGATATATTAAGAGAAATGGACAAAATAAAGTAAGTTTATTGAGATAAAAAAATAAAGGCCACCGGAGTGGCCTTTATTTTTTTTGTGAAAATATTATGCCCCTTTAATTCTTTCCAGTTCTTTCCCGATATTCTGGGCATAATTATCATTACCCTGTTCTTCTGCCAGTGCAAGGGCGATTTCCAGATGTTTTACAGATTCTTCCCTGTTATCCTGTTTCTCATATAAAAGTCCGAGATTTCCATAGGCCTGAATTAATTTCTGATCCAGTTCTATAGCCTTTTTATAGGAAGAAATAGCTTCCTCCAGTTTGTTCAGATCTGTATAACTGAGGCCAAGGTTGAAATGAGCCTCTGCATAATCAGGGTTAATTTCAAGGGCTTTGAGCCATTCTTCTATGGCATCTTCAGTCTGCCCTTTTCTTGCATAAACTATACCCAGATTATTATGGGCATACATATCCTGAGGATCTATTTCTATAGCTTTTTTATACTCTTCCGCTGCCAGATCCAGTTTGTCCAGATATGTATAGGCAAGTCCGAGATTATTGTGGGCATAAGCATCGTTTTCATTGATTACTATAGCTTTTTTATATTCTTCAATGGCAAGTTCCAGCTTACCCTGGTACGTGTAAGCAAGACCGAGGTTATTGTGGGCATATATATCGTCAGGATCAATTTCTATGGCTTTCTTATATTCTTCTACTGCAAGTTCCAGTTTGCCAGAACGGGCATAGGCTATACCGAGATTGTTGTGAGCATAGACATCAGTCGGCTCTATCTCCAGTGCCTGCTTGAACTGTTCTATTGCTTCATCTATTCTGTTCTGACATGTGTAGGCAAAACCAAGATTGTTGTGGGCATATACGTCTTTCTGATTGATTTCCAGTGCCTTTTTGTAACATTCTATTGCCAGATCCAGTTTTCCTGCTCTTGAATAGGCTATACCCAGGTTATTATGGGCATAAAGGTCGCCGGGAGCTATTTCTATTGCTTTTTTAAATTCTTTAATGGCAAGACCTAGTTTATTGATCTTTACATAGGCTCTTCCGAGATTATTGTGAACATATACATCATTGGGATTCATTTTCAGGGCAATCTTATATTCCTGTATTGCCTGTTCGATATCACCTATTCTTGCATATGCTATACCGAGATTATTATGGGCATATACATCGGTGCTGTCAATCTCTATGGCGGTTTTAAACTGCTGTATGGCTTCATCTATTCTGCCTTTTCTTGCATAGGCCCTTCCCAGATTATTTCTTGCATATACATCATTCGGATCCAGTTCTACTGCTTTTTCATATTCTGCCATGGCTTCTTCCAGTTTGCCGAGACTGTCATAAGCCCTTCCCAGATTGTTGTGGGCATATACATCAGTAGCATCCAGTTCCAGCGCTTTTCTGTAAAATTCCGTAGCTTTTTCCGTCTGGCCCAGTCTTGCATAAACAAGGCCAAGATTGTTATGGGCATATACGTCCGTAGGATTTAACTCAATAGCTTTCTGATAACCTTCAATCGCTTTTTCATAATTACCGGACCTTGCGTAAACAAGTCCCAGGTTATAATATACCTGGGCATAATCAGGATTAATTTCAATGGCTTTTTTCCACTGTTCTATAGCTTCTTCCAGCTTGCCTTCCCTTGCATAAACCAGACCCAGGTTATTATAAGAGAAGGGATCTGTCGGATCTATATTGATAACTTCTTTGTAATGCTTTATAGCAAGATCCGATTTGCCCTGATAAAGATAAATTACTCCGAGCATATAATGAGCCTGAGAGTATTTCTCGTCTATCGAAATAGCTTTTTTCCATTCCTTTATAGCAAGTCCTATCTCTCCTATTTGAGCATAGGTATTACCAAGATGATAGTGGCTTTCTACCGAGTTTGGATCTATATCAAGAGCTTCCTGAAGTTTTTTTCTTGATTCTTCTATCTGTCCTCTCTGCAGATGTATTTGTCCTGTGTAACATAAGGCAGTAACATTTTTTTCGTCAAGACTGAGAGTAAGTTCCATTTCTCTTTCAGCCAGATCATATCTGCCTTCATTGAAATAGGCGATACCCAGTTTACAATGGGCATTGGAATCATTTGGATTTTTTTCAACTTCTAACTGTAAATCCAGTGTTCCTTCCTGAGAGTTATTCTCTTCTTTCATAAGCTTAACTTATAGCATTTCACGCAGAACTGCTATAATGCCCCCTTTCTGATATTACATCTATTATGAAAAAATGATTATCAAAATTATTGTCAATACAAAATGATTTATACTATTCGCTTTTATCCAAACTAAATCCTTCTATTGAGATTAATGTTTTTTCTTTTACCGAAATTATTTAGAACCTGTTCGAAAAGTCGTCAACTTCCTTTTAATTAAAGCAATTTTATATGAGAATCTTTACGCGTAACGTGTGACGGGAAGAACAAATTCTCATACTTCGTTGTGGCCGAATCGGTCATGGTTGTTGGTATTAAATTAAGAAAAAGTTTACATTTTTTTAACAAGTTTTTACTTGGATAAAGCAGGTATTTATGTTATCATAATAAATACATAGAGGGATACAGGGAGAGAATATTTTAGAGAGATACTTTGTGTAAACTTACTTATGAAATAAGGTTTATATGAGAATCGTAACGCATAACGGGAAGAACAGATCCTCATACGTGTTGTGACCGAAACGGTCATGGCAGTTAAAAGAAGTTTACCCATGGAAATGTATACGTCAAAATTTTTTATAATTAGGATTGGTGATTATGGCAGATAAACTTTGTTCTCAGCTAAGTAATATGTTATCAGACGATGAAAAGATACTTCCTGTAATAGTACAGGTCAATGACACTATAATGGAAGAAGATGAAAAACTTATCATTCAGGCAGGAGGTACTGTTAAAAGCAAATTATCTATTATAAATTCTTACGGCGTAGAACTGACTGCAAAGGCAATAAAAGATTTAATAGCCAATCCAAGGATAAAAAAGATTTATTATGACGGTGAAGTTCAGGCAATTTGAATATGAGAAAATCATTTTTTTTATTACTTAAGGAGGATTACCAGTGAATACCAGAATTTCAGGTGATAATTTTTCTAATACCCGTAACATCTCCCCGTTAAACATGAAAAAAGATCTTTCCTCTAAATCGCTTCCTTCTGAGCCCGTATCTGCCGATCACGTCGAGCTCAGCCTTGAAAATTATCTCGATGCAGAAGGTTTTAAAGTCAATCAAAATGGTTTGAGTTCTGTTATTATAGAAGGAAAAGACCTGGAAGAGGTTGCAAAGAAAAAAGAAGAGATACTGGCCGGGGGCGGTCATATTGAAGCAGATTTGCCAATAATCGGAGGTTTTTCCGCAGAAATACCCCCTAAAGAAATACTTAAAATAGCCAGGAAAGGTACTCTTGCAATTATACCTGACGGTGATATGCATGCCTATTTAGATGTTGCTTCTCCTGCTGTTGGTGCCACTACAATCAATCATAAGGGTTTTACGGGGAAAGGTGTTACAGTGGCGGTTATAGATACAGGTATAGCTCCTCATAAGGATCTTTCCGATTTGAAGACAGGACAGAGCAGAATAATAGGTTTTAAAGATTTTGTAAATGGCAAAACAGAACCTTATGATGATAACGGCCATGGTACCCATTGTGCCGGTGATGTGGCAGCCAATGGAGCAAGTTCTTCAGGGAAAAATGTCGGCCCTGCTCCTGATGCGTCTCTCGTGGGAGTTAAAGTACTGAGCGGCTCTGGAAGCGGTAGTTTTTCCAATATTATTCAGGGTATTCAGTGGGTTGTCGAAAATAAAGATAAATTTAATCCTCCTATAAGGGTTGTAAGTATGTCTCTCGGCGGAACAGCTACAAGGCCTTCCGATGACGATCCTGTCTGTCAGGCCGTTGAAGCTGCTAAAAATAAAGGACTCGTTGTGCTTATAGCTGCAGGAAATTCGGGGCCGACTCCAAAAACTATAGGATCTCCCGGTATAGAACCTTCTATAATTACCATAGGTTCTTTTAATGACATGGGAACTGTCGATAGAAAAGATGATAAGATGTCCCGTTATTCCAGTATAGGTCCTACTATTGACGGTATAGTCAAGCCTGATCTTGTAAGCCCCGGGCAGAATATAACCTCTCTGAAACCTGGCGGAGGTTATACTACTATGTCCGGTACCTCTATGGCCACACCTGTTGCAGCAGGCCTGGTAGCAGACATGCTTGAAGCAAATCCTTCTTTAACACCTGATGAGGTAAAAGAAATTTTGATGAGTACTGCTGAAGATAGAGGACTGGATCCAAATATGCAGGGTGCAGGGTATATTGATGGTGAGAAAGCCATAGAGAAAGCCATGAAAATGGCGTGAAATGGTCGTTTGTAAATTTTTTAATTTTTTTTAAAAAAACTATTGACTTCGTTAATTACTTTTGATATACTGACTAAGCTCTCAGACAGAGAAAACAAAAAAACAGGCTCTGGACGGGAGAAAAAGACCGCAAATAAATGGACTTTGAAAACTAAATAGCATACAAGAGATTGAAACAATCGAAAGAAGTTTCAAAGGGCTCTCAATGAAGATTGAGTTAAGTATATAAACAGAGCTAAGCAAAGTTTAAGTCAGATAAAAATCTCATAAGAGATTTATATAAATTTTCTTATGGAGAGTTTGATCCTGGCTCAGGACTAACGCTGGCGGCGTGCCTAACACATGCAAGTCGTGCGGG
>JAKPQU010000003.1 GCA_029555925.1 Bacillota bacterium | reverse complement strand
AGAAAAAAATATCACGGCAGCACAGGTATATTTTATTGAATTATAATGTAAAGTAGCATGATATAAGCTGTAACTGTTATAAACGTTCCAGTTTAGATTTTTTTCGGAGGAGCATCAGGCAGGCAGACAGTATTTACCTATCATTCAAATTGTTCGGTTTAATTAAAGCAATTGGGTATAATAAACTCAAGGCTTTTTCTGAAATCTGCGAAAGTATAGCCATAAAATAACAAAAAATCAATAGGGAGATAAAAAAATTACATCTATATAAAATATAAAAAATATGTTATAATTTGTAATATAATAAATTTATTTCTGGAAGTGGAACTATAAAAATGGAGATACATAGAGCAAAACAGTTACAAATGAGCCGGTCTGAGCTTAATTAATTTTGCAGAATAAAAAAATAGTAGCTTTTCGGTTGATATTTTTTATTCTTCCATATTTTTTATAAAATAAAAAAATTTTATAAAATATTATTGAACTATTAAATAATGTTTGGTATAATAAAATAAATTTTGCCTAAAAAAGGAGTGGCCTTTTATTTATATAAGAAAAAGAGGATTTTCTCTGATAGAAATAATGATTGCCATAGGACTGGCAGGTGTATTAATGGTCGTATTGTGTGGAGTATTTGTTCATGGATTGGATGCTATCAAAAAAGGAAGATTTCGTTCTACAGCACTTAATATTGCCGATAAAAAAATAGTACAGTTCAATGGCTTAATGAAATCAGTATATGATAATGGTCAAATAAAAGGAAATGAATTAAGAGCAATTATAACAGATGGTGACACAGGTGTGAAATCAATAAAGATCAGCGGTGCAGATGTATTGGATGAGAATACATACATAGTCTGGCCTGACGGAGCGGCAAGTTCACCTGTAATTCCTATAGAAGTAGAAGGATCTGTATCTATAAAAGGGACAGCAAACTATAAATATAAGCTTACTGCAACAGATTATAAATATCCTGTAGAAAAATGGATAAAACAAGTCAGAGTAGAAGTCAAATGGGAGGAGGAAAGGGTCGGGTCAAAAAATGTTTTCCTGGAAAGTCTTGTATCATTAAAAAAAGACTGGCCAACACCTTAAATCAACATGAAAAAATATTGCAGAGAAGATGGATTTACTATACTGGAACTTACAATAGTTACTATAATTTTCAGTCTTTTTCTAATTGGTATATATACTATTCTGGATACAGGATTAAAGGCATGGAATATGGGACAGACAAGAACAGATTTACAGAGCAACGGTGAAACAGTAGTAAGAAGAATGGTTCGTGATATTACCATGTCCAGTAAAGATTCAGTCACTATAGATCCGAACGGTAAATATATTGCTATGGAGACTCCCTTTTTAAACGGAGAATTCAAATACAACCAGAGTGAGACAGGTAATCCCTACTGGCAGGGTTATATAATATATTATCTCTATGATGACGGAAAAGGCAATAAAACCCTTTATCGTAATTACATGTCTCATTCAGAAAGAGAGTGTCCAATTCCAATAAGCAATATAAGTTCCTGTATTATTCCCCCCGCCAGTCCAACAGCAGATAATAAACCTTTAGCTACCAGCGTAGAGACATTTAACGTAGAAAAAATAAGATCTGTTATAAATATAAGAATTTCGTATAGAAAAGAACCTATCAAGAAAAGCAAGGGGAGTAACGCAGATCGTTTTTCTATTGCAGGTACAGCGGATAATAAAGGAACGGAATTTTTTGAATTACAGGCTTCGGTAGAACCGAAAAATTAATCTATAAAACATCAGGCTCTCTTTTATTTATAAAAATTAAATTTAAGGAGGGGTATATATGAGAAGCATCTCTTCTAAAGGTATGGCTCTTGTTACAGTACTTTTACTATCTGTAATATTAACTCTTATGACAGTATCTATGGTATTTATCAGTACAAATTATCTGCAGATGACAGGAAATATAGAAGAAAAAATAAAGGCACTTAAAGGTGCTGAAGCTGCTGCAGAATATGCCTATAATAGACTGAATGTTCATGGAACATGGGGGATAGATCCAAATGACAATGTGGAAATAAAACTTGATGGTGCAAGCGGATCAATCAAGTTCGGCAAGAATAGTGATTATCTTTCTTATAATAACCTGAAAAGTTCAAAACCTGTTACAAGAGCTTCCATAGGTGATACAAAACTTACCGGTTCGATTCCTGCCTATACGGCAGAGATAATATGTAAAGGCATGTCTGGAAGAACTATAAAATATGTGAAGGTTATTTTTGTAAGAAATGATGTTTATCCTTATAATTTGAATGCCCAGGGAAAAATTCTGTGTAATAACGGTCATGTAAATATTTTTGGATCTGTAGCGAACACTCCCGGCCATATGCATTCCAACTGGTATGATCCCAACGATTCTACGTCTTACAGTATAAGCGGTTCCAGCATAATAGATGCAAAGTCAGGATTATTAACATCTGTTGGCCCTTCCAGCATAACCAAATCAGGCCCTACTTCTGTAACAGTACAGGACAATCTCGGCCCTATCGGCAAGGAAGATTTCGAAAATATTGACCCGGCCCCCATAATCAATAATGCAAAAACTACAAGCAAACAGGTACAACCGGGCAGTCTTACTGTTACACCCTTATATTATATACCTCCTGGTTCAGAAGAACGTGCTCTTAATGCAGCCCTTGGCACTTCAGCAGCGAGTTATGCGTCAAATCTCGGTTTACCTGATAATCTTTCAGATGTAAATCCATGGGCAGGTAATCCCAATGTTACAGGTGTAAGCTGGTCTCCTAAATACAGCAGTATAACTTACACAGGAGTTACCGGAAGTGTAACAAACGGAAATATATGGGGAGGCAGCCAGGGATATGATACTGTCACAGCATCAACCTGTACAGGCAGCGTCAGCTGGACAGTATCCGGGACAGAACATTACTGGGAGCCGACATACGATGCAAATGGCGTTGTAACAGGGTATGAGGAAAAAACCAAACCCATCACTTCAGGCGGTTCAGCTTCAAAGACTGTAAATCCGCAGGACTGTGGCATACCCAGTTCTTACACATTACCTGTAGAAGAATCGTGGGGAGACAAAGGCCCGCCATCAAAGATTGGCGGTATTTGCAAATGGGAACTGGGTCTGGGAAGAACAGATTCCGGGAATAATCTCACCAGATTTACTCCTCAGAAAAGTACTAAAAGTGAACTTGGTATGGAATTTGAAGTAGATAAAGATAGTGAAGGAGAATATACCTATTCCGGTACTATTAAATTAACAGATGATCTCTATGTAAGTACCGGTTCTACCAGGCCTGACGGCAATGATTACCAACAAACACTGGATGCTATAGTTGCTGCGCGACAGAACAATCTATTCCGTATAGAGAGAGGCGGATGGAACGGAAAGACTATGAATATAACACTAGATCTCAACGGACACAATATCTATTCAGATGCACATATGGTAATAGGAGCAGAGGTACATGGTCAGGGTGCTCTCATATCAAGAGGGAAACTGGCCTATGTATACGGTATTGAAAGTAGTGATCTTGTTTCGATTTCAGGCGATGACCTTCTTGTAGAAACAAGCGGAACAAGAGATAGTTATTATATTAATGGAGTACTATATTCACAGGATGATACTATAGTAAGACCTTTAACATATGGAGGTGCTCTTGGCGGTAATGGAGATGGAAAAATGAAGAGATTTTCAACATCTCCTCCAAAGGTAAATCCTGACGACCCTGAACCTGTAAAACTCCATAACGGAGTGTTGGAATTGTATTTTCCCGGTGAAAAAGGTGACTATGCTACAGTCTTTCGTGATGGTACAGCCCCTGATTATACATATACAGTTCCTTCTGGAACAAAGTTTAATTACAACGGTATAGACTATACTCTGAAGGGTGAATTAAGAATAACCAGCAGCGGAGCAAATATTTATATATCTACCAAAGATCCAGACGATCCAGAAAAAACCATATGGATAAAAACTACTCCCGACGATCCAAACGGAATAATTCCCTCCATCAACCAGTCAGCTCTGAATGAAGTTTCAAGTATTATATCTTATAATTATGATAAATCTACAGGTGATATTACTGTGGCAGGGACTGTTATAGGATTGAATAGCCATACTTCAAAAGACGGAGATAACGGAGGAAATGAATCCATTAGAGTAATTCACAATGACCCCAATGCTACAGTAACCTTTAATTATGTAATGAATGGCCTGGGAAAAGTCGCTTTATTGAGAGGCGATAGTTTTCATGTAAGAAGAATATGCTGGGTAGAATTAAATTAAAAATAATTTGCCTTATTTAATTTGTTTTACAGACAATAAATTAGCCCTTATTTAATTTTTAATTCTATATAAAAAACTAATTTTTCTTCGTTTCTATTTCGACTGAAATTTTTATGTAAGTCGTCGTTACGCGTAACGGGTTTAATCCCTGCGCATCACGCATTACGCATTACGCTTTACGCATTACGAAGTCATTATTTATGGATAGTTATGAAACTAACTATAATATCTTGGGAAAGCACCAAACTTTTTATAAAAAAAAAATTTTTTTTAATACAGTTGAACTTAAAAATAATTTATGTTATTATTATGTACATAATATAGAATAATAAGTCATTTTTATATGGAGTGATGGTTTATAAAAAAGAAAGGTTTTACTCTTGTAGAAATCATAATTGCCGTAGGTCTTGCAGGTATTTTACTGGTAACAATATGCGGAGTATTTGTCCAAGGATTAAACGCCATAAAAAAAGGCCGTTTTCGATCCACGGCAATGAATATTGCAGATAAAAAGATTATTCAGCTTCGACGACTTGTCAAAACATCAGGACATAGCAATAAAATTACTGGCAGCGAAGCCTATTCTATGATATCGGACGGTGACGATACGAGTAATACTACAGAGTTAAAAATAGGCTTAACAAACATACCTCCGGGAGATACAAATACATATGACGTATGGCTTCCATCTAACGGTAATATTTATGCTCACGGATATGTTACCGTAAATGGGACTGCCAGATACGAGTATAAACTCAATGCAAATGATGAGATTTATACAGAGACACCGGAAGGACTAAAAAAAGTCAGAATAGAAATAACATGGAAAGAAGAAAGAGCAGGAGAGCATAAGTTTTTCATGGAAAGCCTTGTAGCTATGAAAAAAGACTGGAATTTGCCGTAATAAATAAGGAGAAAAAACTTGAAGAGATACAAAAAACAGAAGGGGTTTACCATACTGGAACTTGGAATAGTAATAGCTATATTCTCTCTTTTTCTTGTTGCCATTTATACCATCCTGGATGCCGGGATGAAAGGATGGAATATGGGACAAACAAGAACAGAACTGCAAAATAGTGGAGAAGTAGTTGTAAGGAGAATGGTAAGGGAAATCACCATGTGCAGTAAAGAATCCCTTTCAGTAGATCCTAACGGTCAGTATATTGCGATGGAAACTCCTTTATTAAACGGAGAATATAAATATGTACAGGATAAAGCAGGTTTTACCTGCTGGAATGGATATATAATATATTATATTCATAAAGATCCGAACACAAGCTATAAGACACTTTACAGAAATTATATTAAAACTATTCCCGGAAGAGTAACACCTGTACCACTTACAATATTGGCTATACAGTCTAAAACTGTTCCGCCTCTGGTTCCTACGGCAGAAAACAAACCTGTAGCCAGTAATATAGCAAACTTTAATGTATCAATAAAAGTAGAAGGCAGTCCTGTGGTAAATATAAAACTTTTATATACCAAGGAAACAGTAAAAAAAGGGAACAGATATTCAGTCTCAGGTACTTCGGACAGCAAAGGTACTGAAATTTTTGAACTTCAGGCTGCTGCCGAGCCAAGAAATTAAAAAAATCTTCCAGTAACATATTACCGTTACAATCTTCATTATAATTAAGGGGGTAATGAAAAATGAAACAAAACTTATCAAGAAAAGGTATGGCCCTTATTTCTGTTTTATTACTGACAGTACTGCTTGCTATGCTTACCGTGTCCATGGTTTTTATCAGTACCAATCATTTATCTATGATGGGAAATTCAGAACAAAAAATGAAAGCTCTTAAAGCAGCAGAGGCAGCAGCAGAGTATGCTCTTGCCAGATTAAACAAAGAACCTGCCTGGGGTGCCGGTACCCCGTCATCCACTGATAATGTAAAAAAAGACCTTGACGGTTCATCATGGGAAATTAATTTTGCTGGGAGTGAATATCTCTCCTGTAATAATCTTCAGGGAACAGAAAAAGTAGACAGATCGGCTCTAGGTGATACGAAACTTTCCGGAACCATCCCTGCCTATACTGCAGAATTTATCTGTAAAGGTAAAGCAGGAAGTGCCATAAAATATGTAAAAGTAATTTTCATAAGAAGCGATATTTCTCCTTATGCACTTGCTGCGCAGGGTAAAATATACTTCGCCGACGGAGATGTTACAATTAAAAACATGGCTTTCGATCCTAATGGAAAATCACCGGGGCGAATATATTCCGCCTGGGATCCGAGCAAAGCAGGAGAAGATCCGAACACCAGTTACAGTATCGAACAGGCTGATTTGCTCGGCACGAAAGTAGATCTGCAGGGAGGGACAGCATCTGCTGCAGGAAAGATCAAGTTAAATGAGGATCCCAACAAGGTTATACCAAAAGAAAATCTTGCTTCAGTGGAATCCTGCAGTGATGAAAATATGGAAGCAGGTAAAATTATAGATGCCAAGAAAAGTTCCTGTACACCGGATGTGAAGCCGGGAAGCTTTTTAATAACTCCTTTATATTATATACCGAATGATCCGCAGAAAATGGCAGACATTCTAAACAAAACATCACAGGATAAACTGCTTGCCGTTGCACAGACTGAAGTACCTCTGCCAGCAGATGCTACCACTGCAGCCGCCAACGCACATATAAATATAACAAACTGGAATAATGTTAAGTATACTGCCACTTATAAAACAATGGCCTATACCAGCGCCAAGGGAGTAACACAGGACATAAGAAAAGATCTTCCAGGTTTCAGTGATGCTAATTTCCCTATTGGATGGGATGTAATAGAAGGAACCAATATGCAGGTAGAGATTGGTGTAACTGTAACAGGTACGGAAGAAGTTTCCGATCCAAAGTGGTATAATCCGTTCAATACAAAAACAGAAGGCAGAAACGGTGCCAACGACTATACTCGCACAGCACCAATCCCTGCCGGCGCAACAACATTCCAGCTTTCTCCAAATAATAACAGTTATTTCACCCCGCCTGCCGAGCTGCTGGAACAGGGTCTTCTGGACGGAGAACAGAATATAGGACTTGCCAAAATAGGAGCAGATAAGAAAATAGAAAAATTCTTACCTCCTAAATATGCCAGTGATGATCTTGGTATAAGTTCTGATTTTAAAATTATAGCTAAAGGTTCTAACAATTATGAAATAGAAGGAGCTTTTCAGCTGGAGAGAGATATTTATATAAACAGTACTCCTGCATCTGACCCTACTAAAACGTTGTTTGAACTGGCAGGCCCTCCTGACAATCCTATCGTTAAAGATAATATCTTCAGAATAATGGGTGTGCCTTATGAAGTGTCCGGCAGAAAATATAAATTGAATACTTCTATGAATCTGAATGACCATTCTATTTACTCTGATGCCCATTTAATCATAGGAGTAAATGTAGAAGGTAACGGAGACATGGTATCAAGAGGAAAAATAGCCTATCTTCATAAAGGCATCAATAGTGATAGTATGGCTTCCATTTCCGATGATGATCTTATCATTCAAACAGCTCCCGGCAGTAATTATAATATAAAGGGCTACCTATTTTCAAAGGATGATGTAACCATAGAAAAAGCAGATCCTAATGGTCCTCTCGGAGGGGCTGTATTAATGGGAACTGAAGCTCCAAACGACTATGTAAACATAGATGGTTCCATTACCGCTATGAATAAGAATAAATATCTAAATGATGCAGACCCTAATAATGCAAACAAATCTATTAATATTACCGGTATCAGGAACAAGAACATTACTCAGAGTGGTAAGGCTGGGACAGGGTTGCCAGACTGAGAGAAGGCAAATTTAATGTAAGAATGATGAGCTGGTTTGAATTGAATTAAAAGTGATTTTTTGAATTACTGTTTTATTTTTTTATATGGCCTGATATACCATAAATAATCACTGTTAATATTAAGGTAATAAAATAAACTATGAACACAGGCTTTTCAGAATAATGTTTCCTGTTTATGAGAAAGAATTGAACTGCTCCAAGAATAATCAATAAATAGCCGTAAGGAGGAACGTCAAGGAGATAAGAAGCTGCAATATAAGAAATTAAAAAAAATAATCCTGTTAACAACTTGCTTTTTTCCAATCCCATTAAAACAGGCAATGTTTTTATTCTACCAATTTTATCGCCTTCATAATCCTTTATATCTATAAAATTCATGGAGGCAGTTACAAATATCAAGAAAAAGAAAACAAGCTCTCTCGGAAAAAATCTTAAAGAATCACAGAGAAACACATAACCTGTTAACAACATAATAAAAGAATTTATAGAAGGAACAAGCTTGGAAAAAAAAATTACCCTCTTACATCTTACAGGCGGCATTGAATATAAAAAGTAATTTCCAATAAACAGAAATATTAAAAAGAATATTGAAAAATTTACTGATATGGCCGAAATGACAGACAGTGATAAAACAATCCAGCCTGTGGTTTTATAAATTTTAGAAGGAATTTTCTCTGTAACGTTTGGTCTTTCTCTGTTTGAAACAGAATCAATATTTCTATCTTCTATATTATTGGTAATAACTGAAAATAACCAGGCCATCATAATTGAAAAGATTGTAAAAAGAAAAGGAAAGAATTTTTCAGGACTTAAAATTGCCTCTTTAACAGAAATATGGAAAGAAGAAAAAGCACCAACAATAATACCTCCGACAAACATTAATTCAAAATGAATTAACCTGAAAAAACGAAGATCTTTCAGAAGAGAAATAACATATTCTTTTCTGTGTAAATAAACAATTACCAGAAAAACGATAAGACTTAAGAATATAAATATATGATTGAAAAAGATTACAAAGAGATCGGTAACCTGCCTGTAAGAAGAAAATATGTTTATTATATCATCTATGGTAGCTCCGCTGAGAAGATAAAAAACAGGAAGAATAAAAAACGGTATGGAGATATAGATAAATATTAAGGTATAAACTAAAAAAACAAAGAAAATACTTCGTAATATCTTACCGGTTTTTATTATAAAATATGTAAAAGAAGCTATCATAACGAGAGCCACTTCTATTCTTATTCCTGCAGATACCCCTGTGTCTTCAAAAGGGCCAAAAAATGTGAAAAATTTCAGAATTATATTATGATGTAATCCCGGCAGTAAATAGGCCAGAATATAACCTTTACCGGAAGTAAGAATTATGTCCAGAATTGGCGGCGATATTATTATAAAAAAACCTGTAAGAATAACCCTGCTTATTTTTACTATATCTTCTCCCGTAGCAAAATAAAATAATAAAATCATAGAAAGGCAGAGACTTATATAAAAGAGATAATAATGGATAAAATCAGAAGAAATAGAAGTACCGCAGGAAAAAACCTCTAAGAAATTTCTCATAGTAACAGTAAATAAAAAAGTAAGCAAAAAATAGGAGAAAGGTATTTCCGTATTTTCCAGTGATAATATAAATTCTTTCCAGTAATTCCAGAATTTTTTCAACATTTTTTCAGCGAATATCAATCAATCTTTTTCTTCAAAAACTTATCCCAGAAACCTTTAGCTACATTTTGAACGCTTTTAAGTCCTCTTGTGGCTGTTTCTATATCCATTTCTTTAACTGCTTTACCTATAGGAGTAATGGTATTTACAAACTTTTTATGTCCGAATTTTGCAACGGTCCTGGCCGCTGCCGCTCTGACATCAGCATTTCCGTCTGTTACAAGCTTTGCTACATATTCAAATGTCTCTTCTCCTCCAAGCTTTTCTAAAGCTTCTACGGCAATTTTTCTGACTTTAGGAGAAGAATCACTCAAGGCTTCGATAAAAGAAGGTATTGTTTCCTCATTTAACAAATTATATAGTACTTCTGCAGCAGTTTCTCTGACCTCCGGCTCACTATCTCTTTCCATGGCTTCCATAAAATGAGGAATAAATAGATCCCTGTATCTGTGTTCATTCAAACTGATAATCATGTCTTTTCTGATTTCCGGTTCTTCTACACGTAAATCTCTAAGCATCTGGCTTAAACGAACCTTTTCTTTTCCCTGTTCTATATGAGCGAGAGTATCTTCTAAATGTGCAAAGGATAATCTTAAGAAAACCTGAATATTTATTTCTTTTGTTCCGCCATTGGTATTTAAAATAATTTTACTGGAATAAGATCTACCGGGAAAGAGATTATAAGGATCTATCTGAACAGAAAGTTTTACAAAATTTCCTTTGAACTCTTTATGGCTTAGTATGACCCATGGATCTTTACATCTTGCTACACCTTCAAGGGTGGCAGCACCTTTATTCAAGAGTATTATTTCTTTTAAAAAAGAAACCTGATCATTATGAAGTACAAACTGAAGAGCACTTACATTAACAGCCAGTTTTGGTGTTAAGCCAACGGAAAAGGTAACAGGGAGAACAAAACTTCCTCCGTTTGTTTTGATAGCTATATTAATCTTCTGCTGTTTATAAGGAGGAACCTGGGAGCTATCCACTTCAATTTCCACTACCTGTTTATTGCTGTTAATTTCAAGAGGAAACAGTGAAATACCTTTCATAGCAGGAGGAACAATTGTTCCTTTTAGAGTACCTTTACCGGCATTTGTTATGAGAAAACGGGCAGTTCTTTTTTCATCTATACCTATTCTCATTATATCCAGGTTGACAGGATCTACTTCGAGCCTCGGCATTCCGAGTAATTGTTCAGATGCATTTTTATAGGCACTTTTCAAAACTCCCCACATATGTTCCATACTATCATAACGGTCTTCTCTATCTATCCTGGTAGCCTTTTTTATTATTGCTTCAATCTGTCTGCTTGCATTTGGGTTTACCATTCTGACAGAACAGAATTCGAAAGGATTGGAACTCTGGGAACCTGGAATTATGTTGGTCATGAGTGAATGCATCATTGCACCCAGGCTGTATATATCAGATCTGTGATCAGTCTGGCCATCTCCGTATTGTTCAGGAGGACAAAAACCTACTGTGCCTATAATTTCCGTATCCATTCTCTTATCTTTTTTATAAACCCTGGCTATACCAAAATCAATTAATTTAACTTTTCCAAGATGTGTCACCATAACATTACTCGGTTTTAAATCCCTGTATATAACAGGGGGCTGTCTTGTATGAAGATAGTGTAATATCTCCGAAAGCTGTACGGCCCAGTTCAACACATCTACTTCCAGAATAAAGCCAGGTAGTACTCCTTCCTGAACAGCACTCAATGTCTGTCCGTCTACATATTCTATAACCAGATAATAGGAATCACCTTCTTCAAAATATTCATGACATTTTACAATACCAGGGTGATCAAGGGTAATGAGCCTGTTTTTCTCATCGTTAAGAGCCATCATAAATCTGGTTTTCTCTGTAGAATCCGTAGACATGGCTTCTTTTATAACATATTCTTTCTGAGTATTAAGATCTACAGCCTTATAAATCGCCCCCATTCCTCCGCAGGTTAAATAAGATACCTGGTACGAACGTAAAATAGTTCCGTCAGGTATAACCATTAAAGGCCTTTCATCACGGCCTATACTCCCATCGGGAGCAGGGACACGGGTTATAGCTACAGCATCAGTCTCTATAGACTTTTCTTCTATTATACTTATTTCATCTTCAACCAGTTCTGTACCGCAGGCAGCGCAAAATAACGTCGTATTATCGTTACCACTTCCACATAGGAGGCAATATCTCGGCATATCATTCTCCTTCCTGATGTATATGAGAATCGTAACGCCTAACGCATAACGCGTAAAGGGAGGAACAAATTCTCATTCTTTTTTGTGACTGGATCAGCCATAGCCGTTAATTCAAATCTTCCAGTTCACTAATTTCATCATTCAACTTATTTATTTTTCCTTCACATATTTGTATCTGTTCCCTGACATATTTTTTTTCTTCTTTAAAATCCTTTTCCCAGAAACTTTTATCCATTATTTCGCCAAGTCTTGTTTTCAATTGAAATTTCTGCCATTCAAGCTCTTCAAGCAGTCCTTCCTTTATTTCCAGTTGAAAACAGATGCTACAGACCTGGCCTGAGGAATAAACCTGTTTCAGAAGGGAATCTACTTTTCTGTTACATTGAGGACAGGTATACATAAGAATACACCTTAAAAATCAGAATCAGCCCCGTATTCACCTTTATTCTTTTTAATCATATCAACTTCTATTCTCTTTTCATCTATCTGACACTGAATACCTCTTACTTCCTGACATATTGCATTAATTTCCGGATGAGCTATTTCATTTTTAGTATAAAGATTATATACAAGGTAACTGAGCTGTTTTAATTTCTTCTGTTTTTTCTCCTGAAGATTGTCTATATCAAGTTTAAGCCCCTGAGTACGGGCAAATTTCTCCGAACTTTTTATGGCTTTATCTCTCAATTCTCCCCCTTTTTCAGCAACAAATTCCGCCCCTTTTTTAACCCTGTCAAAGACTATTTCTGATATACTTTTGTCTCGCATAAATTGATTCCTCCCGATATATTCGTGACGCGTGACGCGTAATGGGTGATGCTTAATGCGTGACGCACAATACATCAGAAAATTCTATTATTGACCTGAGCATAAGCATGTAATAAAGGTTTTCTTCCCGTCATGCATGACGCGTCACGAGAGCAGTTATGTATTATTTATTCTTACCTCAGTACCGCTACAGGTAAATTAGTAACCATTTATCAGCTTCTGCCTGACAGGCTCTTACGAAGAAAAATAATCTGCCTTATTTAATTTGTTTTACAGACAATAAATTAGCCCTTATTTAA
>JAKPQU010000601.1 GCA_029555925.1 Bacillota bacterium | reverse complement strand
GCTACTTTACATTATAATTCAATAAAATATACCTGTGCTGCCGTGATATTTTTTTCTCCGGAACACCAGGCAGGCAGACTACTATGTCTAAAGCTAAATAGTATAAAGCTTTATTTTACGCCATTAAAAATGAAATTTCCTATACCCTAAATTTATTGAAATAAATATGGCAGGCAATGTTTTCGTGACGGAAGGTATCTCCCAGAAGTAAACGTTAATATACGTAATGTCTATAAAAACAGGTTCTCTTTCAGAAGGATTATAGATTTTTCGGAAGAGCCTGGCAGCGGGAAGGTATAGGGCGACTTTTCGGATAGACTATTACTTGCAAGTCTTTTCGTCACCATTGGAGATTTTTTTCCACAGTGCCCGGTAATTCCATATTTGTATCTGAGATGATTTATTTTTCCTTGCCCGGTATGAAGAACACAGGACACTTTTATCCCGGGACAGACCTATATTCAGCAGGGGTGAGCTTGCCGGCATGGCAAGTAATATACCTGACTTTCCTGTACCAAGATCAAGGAATTCGATCTTTCCTTCTTCTGTACCGAATATGAGTGTATTTTTCGTCTCATCGAAAAGCAGTGTATATACATAAAAGTGCGGGGCACCGAATTTTACAGGTAAAGGAGGATATGAAAATAATGGTGCAGGTGTTTCCTCTTTCGCTGCCATTAAATCATACCAGCTAAAAACCCTGACTCCATTATCTGTACCGAAAAAAACCATCTTCCCATCACGGCTGAACTCGATACAAAAGATATATTCACTGCCATGAACTCTATGGGGTAAAAGCTTATCAGGAAAGTTTACACCCTTCTTATTAAATTCTTCTTCAAGTTTCGGAATAAAATAATTAAAAATTTCGGTAAGGTCCTTTTTCCCGCCTACATAAAGAGTTTTTAATTGCTTTCCAGTCAATAAATCTATAAATAAAAGCTTATCCTGTTGTTCTACCAGCATAATATTTTCCGATGGATGAATGGCAGCTTTGTTTCCTACCGGCGAAAGTTTGAAACAATTTACAGGAGAAAAGCTTTCCATGGAGGTCAAAATAAATTCATAGGGAGATCTGCTATAAACCGTCTTTTCATCACAGGAAAAATCAATCCACGTAACAGCGCTCGTATGTTTTATTTCTGCCACTGCCTCTCTTTGCTCCATATTCCATATCTGAGCCTTCCAGTTTCCGAAGGCATTACCGATAGCAAGATATCTTCCTGAAGGACTCAGTTTAAATATATGTGCACTGTCTTCGATATTAATTCCTGAAGGAAACGGTGCTGCACTCCATGGGGCATGATAGCATTCAATCTGACATTTCTTAGTCATGTTTCCATGGTTCCAGCAAAGAAGAAATCCCTTACCTGAAGGAGCTTCACACCATACGGGTCTGACAAAAAACTTATCAGAGACGGAACTCTCAAAAAGAAGAAGCCCTTTATCTATAAGAAGTTGTTTTTCTTCAATAATCTTTTCCTGGGCTTTTCTTTTCTTTTCTTTTATCCGGCTCAAATCAGGGATATGAATAAAATTTTCCCACTCTTCAATATTATCTGTTTCTCCATCGGAAATATATTCATAAGCTGTAATTATATTGGGAATATGAAGAAGTTCAGCAAAAAGAAGAAGCTTTTCCTGTCCCGGAAAGGGAGTGTCTGAAGGCGAAAAAAGTATATCCTTTAATTTTCTAAAATCTTCTTTATTATACAGCAAATCTTTATAGAGTTCAGGATTGCCTCGAAAAATTTTCTTATCTTTTTCCGGCAATCCCCCAAAATATTCAGGACAGGAACTATAACGGTCAAGTGATTTACCATGGCGATAAAAATGATAATAAAAAACATCGTCGTCATGAGAAATGAGATGTAAAACAGGACATTTGATTTTTCTGGCTATAGACTTCGATATAGCCTCATCCTGTCCGTACCCTGCCGGATAAATACTTATCCAGCCGCTTAAAGGAGGAGAAAGAAAAAAATTAATTTTTTTCTTTTTTTTCAAATCCTCTAAAATATTTTTAACAGATGACATGTCATCTGTTTTCAGATGTATAGATCCGTAAAAACTGCCCATGTGCAAAATCTTTCATTAATATTTTATATTTAATAACTATACTTTCGCAGATTTCAGAAAAAGCCTTGAATTTA
>JAKPQU010000253.1 GCA_029555925.1 Bacillota bacterium | reverse complement strand
AGCAATAATATTATACAATATTTATTCTACAAAGTCAAGCTATATTTTATATTACGTAGCACGTGGAATTTTTTTTAAAAAAAATAAAACTTTAATAAAAATGAGGTTTTCTAAAAAGAAAACCTCATTTTTTTACCAAAGGTTGTCAAACTTCCGATAAATCTCCAGAATCTTTTCCGCTTCTTTTATCATATATTCCCTGAGTTCTTCCGGTTCAAGAACTTCTACACTGGAGCCGAAACCTCCAAGCCATATGGAAAACTCTTTCCAGTCCCCCAGGGTAACTGAATATATGATCGAGCCGTCGGGTAATTCTTCTATCTGCTGGCTGTGATGCCTTTTACCTGATTTGACTATACGTGCCGCAGAGCCGGTGAATTTTACTTTAATATCTATCTGTTTATCCCCTGTTTTAAAGAGTTCCCATGAGCCGGCATAATACTCTTCCAGGGAAAATTTTTCAGGCATTTCATAGGTTTCGCCTGTAAATTTCAGGGATTTTATACGATCAAGTTTAAAATTTCTTACATCCTTGCGGAGATGACAGTAACCGACACTGTACCAGCCATGTCTTCTGAAAAACACCACATAGGGATCATATTTTCTTTCCGTAATATCATTTCTTTCCATGGAATAATATTCCATTAAAAGGGTCTGTCTTTTTTCCATGCCTTCTTCCAGAAGTTCAAAAATTTCCTGTTCAAAGGGATAATAGCTCCTTACATCCATTTCCACTTTATTTTCTATGATATCCGGGTAATCAGGTCTGGAACGTAATATGGATGTGAAAAATTTTTCTCTGATGGAATTTACTTCTTTTATATAGGGATAACTTTCCTGTTTTTCAGGCACTTCCAGAAGTGTCAGCATGGCAAGCAATTCCCTTGAGGTAAATTCAAAAGAAGGAAAAAACTTGAAATTATTTGAAATCCTTATGCCGTTATCCAGATATACAGGTATGCCTGACAGGCTCAGTTCTTCAATATCACGGTAAATAGTTCTTCTTGACACTCCGAAGTCTTTTGAAAGCTCTGTAACACTTAATCTACCTTTTTCAGAGAGAGAAGAAAGTCTCTTGAGAAGGTGTATAATTCTTTCCGGTGTATCCATAAAATTCCTTTCTTAATTCTAAGGGCCATGCCCCATCAGGTCAGGAGCTATTCCTCCCGTCACGCGTCACGCGTTACGCGTCACGCTCCAGAATATTTGTAATTATAAGATGATTAACATCTCTGTCGTTTCTTCCCCTTACATTATAAGTATATTGCTTGTCGAAATTTAATATTTTTATGCCTTTTCTGCCGCTGTAAAGGTCATAAATAAAAGGAGTATCTTTTATTATGAGAATAAATTTTGCCGAAGCAGTGTATAAAAAATCTGCCAGTCTTTCCTGGTCGGACCGGCTGAAACATCTGCTTTCATAATCGGAGAAATCACTGTCATAGGGAGGGTCAAGAAAGATAAAATCTTCTTTTCCCGGCTTTACGAGAGTGAAAAATTCCTGAAAATCAAGATTGTAAATTTCCGTATTACGGAATAATGCAATCACATCAGGACTGAAGAGATTATCTACCTTTTTCTTAAAATTCTTTTTATTATAGGCAATGCCTCCGTAAGGAATATTAAATTCACCCTTCGAATTATACCGGAACATGGAGCCGTAACAGTATTCTCTTATAAAATAAAAATTTGCCGTCTTTTCTTCTCCAGTAAGTTTCGCTGAATGATTTCTGTTTAGAATAATGTCATTATAGATATTTCTGAAATGCATGTAAAAACCGCTTCTGAATCCTGTTTCTATATTATCTCTCAGGTCTTTTTCAGATAAACGTGACTGACTTTTTATTTCCAGTTCTTTCATTCTTTCCAGTTTATCAAGTAAATTCTCTCTTATCTCTTTCAGTAATTCACCGTTACTCAGAGTAAATTTTTCATCGAATAATTTATTAAAAAGATCTTTGCCGGCATCTAAGACATCATTGACAGCAGCAGTTAAAATATTTTTGTCAAAGGTGTCAGTTCTGTATTCCATATAATTTTTTTGAATTTTATCATATAAGAAATTTATATAGTCTGAGAGAGTTCTCCAGTGGTGTTCATATTGAAAGATAGCTTTCTTAAAATCCTTATTGCCGGATTTAATAAAGGTATAGAAATATATTAAATCTTTAGAAATATCATTTATCAGGGAAAATTCGGGCCGTAAATGAAAAAAAATGGCACCTCCGCCAAAAAACGGTTCTATATATCTGGTACAGGCAGGTACAAGAGTATCTATATATTTATACTCTCTTCTTTTTCCTCCCGGCCATTTAATAAGAGGATTCAATTACATACATCCTTTCAGTCCTTTATAACTATTATTCTCCACGGAGACGTATCCAGCGGCACTCCGGCAAGATATGTTTCTGCAGCAATGAAAATTTTTTGAGGATCACCGAGAACGTCGAGAGGTATCGAAATAATTACATCTTTAATATCTTTTTTTACCGTCAGAGTATCTTTCGGAAGTTTACTGTATCCGTCATATACTTTATAACCGAGAGGGGTAAATTTTATGCGTATCTTCGGCATAAGAGAAAAATCTATGTTATGTCTGTATCCCAGGAGATATACACTTAAATCCACTGCTTCTGCAAGAGGTCTTGACAGCCTGGCGGAGAAGAAAAGATTTTTTCCGTCTATCTTCACAGAAAGTTTTTCCATATCAGTAAAGAAATCTTTTTCTTTATCAAGTAATTGTTCCGGCAGAGAAGGTTCTTTACATTCACCAAGATCCCGTTGTGTTTCATCTCTTATATCTATAAAAGGCATGTCTCCGAAAAGTTCGTCTGGCCTCATAAAAGAGAGAAGATAATCAGTATTTGCCTCGTACTGAGTCTTATGCTCCTTCAGGGCTTTTACCTTTAATGATAACACAGGAGAAGATAGAAGAAGCTGTTTCCACTCTGCTCTGTCCGCAAGAGAGTCAGGAGGATAAAGAAACTCTTCAGGCCTGTATTTCCTGGGATCAGGCCATTTATTATAGTGTACCAGATAGGGATAAACAGGTATGTCCATACCAAGTTCCATGAGAGACAACCGTGCAAAAAGATAAAAAGCCCTGTGATCGGGATGGTTGTCGGCGCCATGGGTAACAAAAATCTTTGTAGCTTTAAAATCTTTAATGATTTTTTTTATATCTTTAAGGATCTCTTCGCCTTTATAAGGAGCACCGGGTCTGAAGGAATTGCTGTAAGGCACTTCTTTCGCACCTGTAAGAAAACTTTCATAAGGAGGAGCTTCATTCCAGTGTCTGCACCATATTTCCTGTGTTCCGTAATCTGGATACCCCAGGAAGGTAAGATTATTCTCGGAAACGCCAAGAACATCACATGCTTTTACTGCTTCATCATGTCGAATTTCTCCCATTTTAAGAACAGCTTCACGTTTTATTACAGGTCTTTCCCGGTAAATCATGAAAGACCACTCGTTAAAATCTCCGTTTGTGAGGAAAACTATATGAACAGGTATGTTCTTCTCAAGAGCCTGCTGAATAAGACCTCCTGTACCGACTGTTTCATCATCGGGATGGGGAGCAAAGATGAGAATACGATCATGAGAATCAAGAGGCACTGAAGGAAACGTTATATCAGAGCCAGTGGCTGGCAGAAAAAAAGACATAAAAAAAACAATTAAAAATAATAGTTTCAGCAAAATTATCACTCCTTTATTTCGTGACCCGTGACGCATGACGCTGGGATTATCTGTAACTGGTTTATATGAGAATCGTAACGCGTAACGCGTAACGCGTGACGGGAGGAACAGATTCTCATACTTCTCTGCGACCGAAACAATAAATAACATATATTATATAACAGACAGGGAAAAATTGCATTTATTTTCATAAAATATTACCGACCTGAACATAAGCATGTAATAAAAGTTTTCCTCTACCTAATTATTTATTGACAATAAATAAATTTCATGTTATGATAAAAAAAACTTGCTATAACATGAAAAACTTACATGCACTATGGATGCCGATGTTGCAGGTTCGAATCCTGCCTCCCCGACATCTCCGGGGAGTAGCTCAATGGTAGAGCGCGAAAATTAAGTTTTTCAAACTTGCAAGTTTTTTACTTTAATAAAAAAACATAAAAAAAGCTGCTATCACTTTTTTTGAAACAGGCGTATCGAAATAAAGAAGGGTTCTGTTAGAACTATCAAGGACATAATTATTTCTGATATAAGCCTTCACGGAATAAGAAGAATCGAGAAGTGTTCCGTCATTATTTATATAGCCGGCACAGGAATAGGAAGAATTTAAAAGCCTTCCGTCAGATTGAATATATCCAATGGAGGAATAAGAAGAATTAAGTACAGAGCCATCGGAATTTATATAGCCGATAATTGAATTGGAACCATTCAGAACTGTTCCGTCCGATTCTATATAGGCTATAACTCTGTAAGAACTGTCCTGAATATAAATCCTTTTACCGGTAACGGAATTTTTTGCAGATAGGGCTGACGTTAAACAAATGAGAAATAATAAGAAAAAAATTTTTAATTTATTCATATAAGCCTCCTAATCATATTTATCCTTCATAAGATTCATCCTGTTCTATTGTAGAAAGAATCCAGTCAAAATTGCCTGAAGTTATCTTACTTCCGCAGTAATCGCATATACCTGCCATGTTTATATGTAAATCTCCTCCACAGTTAGGACAGGCATCTTCTTTCTTTTTCTTCGTATCTCCGGAAAAACCTGCTCTTCTTATAAAGGTCCAGTATTCGGAAAAACGTCTGGTCTGTCTCCTGTCTCCGTCTATTACCTTTCCATGTTTATCCAGGGTATAATCTTTCATAACCGCTTTAATTCTTACTGTAATAGTCTCATAAAAAGCATCACGTTCAATCTTTACCGTAGTAATCGTCATTATGGTTATATCTTCAAGGCAGTTTCTTATACCTTCTGCCTTATACCTGTCCATCCAGTATTTATGCATTGAAAACAGACAATCTGTTTCAAGAGGCCTTGCTTCTTCCCAGTTACATGTAGACCAGGCATGCTGGAGTTTTATAAAGGTACTTCTCACTTTAGAAGCAAAATCGGCAGGGACAAAATTCGGATACCGCATGAGAAATGCTCTTTTTTCTGCCTGAAGATTTCCATCTACTACATCAGGTAAATCAGTACCTTCTTCAATGCCGTCTCCTCCTATTTCAACAGGGGGCCTCAGGCATTTTTCCAGCAATGTAATATTTGATACAAGCCAGTGAAAATCTCCTTTTGTAACTACGTGATCACAATAGGAACATGTGCCGTCTTTCCTGAGTTCTACAGGACTTCCACATGAGGGGCAGTGGAGTGAAGATATATCTTCAGGACCTTTCGATAAGACTCCCTTTTTTCGCTGAAAAATCCATCTTTCTTTTGCATAATATATCTGTGAAGATGTACCTAAAACGCCCTTTTTATGTTCACTATAATTCGCTTCGAATTGAACTGTTATTTTATCCGTATCAAAGAGACTCTCTATAGAAATGATATCGATTGCACCTATTATAACATCTTCTACCTTATCAGGAAGGGCTCTTAAAGAATTAATCACTCCATTACTTACATATGGCATAAGTCCCTTCCAGGATTTATCACCTCTTGCAATCTGAAACTTTGTATAAAGAACCTGTACAAAATCAAGGAAAAGAGGTCGTGAAAAATTTGGATCCTTCAGTTTATAAATTTTTATCTGATGGGAAACAGGGGTTCCTCTGCCGGAATTATAAGATCTCACAGGAGTAAATGGCTGATATGGCATATAAGGTTTCTGAGGAGTATATGCTTCAGGAGAAGAATAACCTGTATTATAAAAAGAAAAGGATGATTGACTGTTATCTGTTATATATTTAAATATGCCTATAATAGCAGCTATCAATATAATAATAAAAATATACTTTCCACTATCAGGATCGTAATTACCTCCGGAAGATGCCTGATAAGAACTTTTGTATTGAGTACGGCCTCCACTGAATTTGGTGCTGCTTTTATATCCTCCTCCGCTATATCCTCCACTGCTCTTATATCCTCCGCTACTTTTATATCCTCCGCTGCTTTTATATCCGCCACTGCTTTTTCTGCCGCTGCTGTATCTATTTCCACCTCCCACTCTTGCATCTACAGAGATAATCAGGGAGATAATAAATAATACTATTATAAACATAATATAAATTTTTTTCATAACATCACCATTTTATCTACTGAAGTGAGTATAAATAATAAATATATGCTCCAGTAATGTGTAACGCGTAACGTGTGACGGATTCAATCCATGCGCATGACACATTAAGCTTTACACATTACGAGGTCATTATTTATAGATAATTAGAAACTAACTATAAATCTAAATAATCAATCTCAAATTATTATAACACATAAAAAGGATTAAT
>JAKPQU010000249.1 GCA_029555925.1 Bacillota bacterium | reverse complement strand
TTTTCCTCCCGTCACGCATTACGCGTCACAAGAGGAGCTATGTATTATTTGTGTTCACCACAGTAATTAAAGGAGACGAAAATAATGAACCTGTTTAAAATAACTGATTATATGGACAATCTTCTTAATATAAAAGGCATTGAAGATAAGAGCCTGAACGGTCTTCAGGTAGAAAACAGCGGAGACATAGAAAAAATATATATAGCTGTCGATATATCTGATGAACTCGTAAACCAGTGTTCCCCTGACAGTTTAATTATAGTCCATCACGGACTTTTCTGGGGAAAACCTCTTCCGATAAAAGGTCGTATCTATAAAATAATCCGTTCATTAATAAAGAAAAACTGTGCCCTTTATGTATCACATCTGCCACTCGACAGTCATGAAGAAATGGGAAATAACTATGGATTTTATAAACTGGCAGGATGGGATGAATTTAAAACAGAGAAATTTGATCTTACCAGTATAATAGAATTTCCTGAGGCGAAACCTCTCTGTGAGGTTCTGGAAAAAATAAGAAGTGTAATGGGTAAAGACATAACCCTCTGGGACTTCGGCAGAAAAGAGATAAAGAAGCTGGCTTTTGTATCGGGAGGTGCTATCTATATGATTTCCCTGGCAATAGAAAAAGGACTGGATCTATATATAACAGGAGAACCATCTCATTCCAGTTACTGGACAGCAAAAGAAAATAAAATAAATGTAGTCTTTGGAGGTCATTATAATACGGAGAAAACAGGAGTTAATCTGCTGGCAAAACATGTGGGTGAAAAATTTTCCATTGATTACAAATTTATAGATTTACCAACCGGCCTATAAGGAGGCAAGATACGCACCGCTCACAGATTATGTTTGCAGGTAATAGATGGAAGAAAAACAGACTATATGAATTATTTACTCTCGTGCCTTATATTTTTTCTTATCTGCCTTTCTGTACCTCTCTTCTTTAAAATTCTGGAATTAATTCCTTCAGTCTGCCCGTTGTGCAAAAAACGAAGACTGAAAAAATATGCAGAAGAAGAACAGCCTGGATATGGTGTAAATATGTTATATAAATGTTCACACTGCGAGCACAGGACGAATGAATTTATAAAAAAAATGCCCTATCAGTAAACAATGAGTCCAGGCAGAACACCTGCCCACTCACTGTCCACCGTTCAGGAACAGCCAGGAAATAACTACATCATAGTTACAGTTTATATCATAACGCGTGACGCGAGGATACCAATCGTTCTAATAATTTCGCCGAATTATTTTTCTTACAGTCCTTACTTTGCCTCTCCTCCGGCACCTGCCAGATCTCTCATATCTATAAAAGGCGTGGCACCGCCGCTTACCTGAGGTAAAATTCCGTTCCATTTCTTTATTGCTTCATATTTTATAAGAACAGGTGTTATAGACAGGGAAATGAGCTTGTTTGCTTCAGCCTGGGATTTTGCTTTAGTAAGAATGGCTTTCGCCTCTCCGTCTGCTTCAATGACCTTCTGTTCTGCTTCAAACTTCTTTCTCTGAAGTTCATTCTGAGCTTTAAGAGCTTCCTGAACAGCAGCATTTTTCTGTTCTATAGCCGACATAATCGTCTGCGGAGCCCTTATTTCATTGAGAGTAAACTGTTTTACCACAAATCCGTATTCACCAAGTCTTTCCTGAAGAACCTTCTGTACCCTCATAACTACAGATGCTTTTTCTTTACCTATAAAATCTTCTATTCTTGTTGTACCTACCACTTCCTGCATGGACTGTCTTATAGCTTGTTTTACAAATCCATGAGTAATATTTTGTATGGGCTGGCGAAATGCCACATAAAGTTCCGGAACCTTCTGCGGGTTCAGTTCAAAAGCAAGAGAAACATCACAGCTTATAGGCTGTCCTTCTATAGAATTTACATTTATCTCATCATTACCGGTAGATCCTTCCGTCGAAGCCTTACAGAGAACAATAGTCTGCATATAAACAGGATATACTATAACATCCTGGGTAATAAAATTTCTCATGCCATAACCGGGATTCAATGACACATCTGCTATACCTTTAGTATTACCTGCAGGTGGAATTTTAAAAATGAGAACTCCTACATGCCCGGGCGGTACATAATAAATTGTAGAGGCAAGAACAATAATTATAATAAAACTGATGGCAATTATGACTGCTCCCATTATTGACATGGCGGAAAAATTGAAACCTTTAGATTGTTTCGGAATTATATTCATAGAAAAACTCCTCTCCTTTTTATAATCTCTCTTAAAGAATATACACTAACGACCATAGTTAGTCAATTATAGTTTGTTTCATAACTAACCATAAATAATGACCTCGTAATGCGTAAAGCGTAATGTGTGATACGCAGGGATTAAACCCGTAACGCGTCACGCGTTACGCGTCACGACGACTTAAATTCTAATAAGCTATAAAATACAATATAATTTATATGAGAATCGTAATGCGTAACACGTAGCGCGTTACGGGAGAAACAAATACTCATTTTTCATTGTGACCGGTTCGAACATAGCTGTTAGTGAAAAGTGAATCTACCTGTCTAAAAAAACACTATCTCAATGTTGACAGTAAAATAAAATTACTATATAGTTAATTTTATGTTAAAAATTCTATAATGAAAGGAGAAAAATCATGAAAATTTTTCTTGACAGTGCCGACATAAAAGAAATCAGAGAAGCAAATACTATGGGGCTTATAGATGGAGTTACAACAAATCCTACTCTCCTTGCGAAAGCCGTGGCAGAGCAGGGTGGGAAGGTTAATATGAAGGAATATATAGAACAGCTTGTAAAAGAGGTTCAGGGGCCTATAAGCCTTGAAACAACGGGAAATGATGCGGCAACAATGGTAAAACAGGGAAAAATACTTGCGAAATTTGGACAGAATGTTGTGGTAAAGATACCTCTTTTTATAGAAGGTTTGAAAGCTGTAAAGGAACTGAAAAAAGAAGGTATTAACTGTAATGTAACCCTGTGTTTTTCCGTATCACAGGCACTTCTTGCAGCAAAAGCAGGGGCATATTTCGTAAGCCCTTTTGTAGGAAGACTCGATGATATAAACCAGGATGGCATGCAGCTTATTGAAGAAATTGTCCAGATTTATGATAATTACGATTTTAAAACAGAAATAATAGCAGCATCTATAAGACATCCCGTTCATGTTCTTCAGTCTGCTTTAGTAGGAGCTCATATTGTCACTGTTCCTCTTTCCGTAATAAAGAAACTGAGCTTACATCCGAAAACAGACGAAGGTCAGAAGAATTTCCTGAACGATGCATCAAAAGTTCCGGAATATCTTAAACTTCTGGAAGGTTAAAAATTATTTTTGCAGTGAGCAGATATTCTGCTCACTGCTCATATCCTCAATCTACTTTTTTAAGTATATCTTTATATTCGTCTTCACCTTCATCAAGAATTGCGAGAGATTCACAGAGTCTGTTTTTTGCTTCCAGGGCAAGTTCCAGTCCATATTGAATATGTGTGTTTTTTCTGTCTTTTATATAAAGTTTAAAATACTCAAAAGCTTCATCATAAAGTTCAAGAGCCTCTATACAGCTTTCCATAATCTCTTCTGCTTTATCTGTCCTTACTTCTCTCACATAAGTTTTTAGATTATTCTTAAGACCATCGGGAAAATATAACTCCCTTGTTATATTATAATGAAGTTCTTCTATGACAGAAGAATATGCTTTTACGGAAATCTCTCCTTCCATCATATGTTCGGCTGTTTCCAGAAGTAGTTTAAATTTCGGCGAGTACCAGCCGTAATCTACTATTTTCTTATAAATGTCTTTATCTAAAATATTAACAGTTTCTTCCGGCTGTTCATGAAAAATCTGTATAAGAGTGGCATTACAAAATTTACAGTATTTTGCCTGAATGGGATTAATCCAGTCACAGTTAAAACATTTTTTTGTATCAGGTCCCTCTTTTAAATCATCTAAATCATCAATCATATCATTTTTCTTTAAGATAGAAAAAGCTCTCTACAATCAGTTCTTACAGTAAAACATTCTGTTGAGAGCTTTTTCTATTCGAAAAATCTCCTTAACAGGCATGACCTGAGAGGCCACTGCCGGATATGAGGATAGCATAATAAAAATTCCTAGACAATTAAATTATTTAGCTAAACTGCCTATACTTGGTTTTCATCTAAAGTCTTATTTTACGCCATTAAAAATGAAAATTCCTATACCTTTAAATTATACAAGTCCTGCAACGCCGGATTTTACCTTTTTCTTGGAAGAATCGTCTTTACCTTTGTCATCTTTCTTATCTCCGGCCTCGCCTGCTTCTTCGGCATCCATATTATCTATGCTGGTATCGGGTGTACCCTTCAATTCTACCTTTAAATCATCAGCAGAAAGGCCTTCGCTTTCTTTTTTCCCTCCGCCACCTCCGCCTTTCTCTGCCTGCTTTGGTTTATGTTGTTTCTCTGCATGTTTTGATGTAGAACTTTTTATAGTACTCATTATAGACCCTCCTTATTAAGGTATTTCTTTGTTCTGAAGTTACCTGTTCCCTCTGCCGGGTTAAATCCACTGGCAGGTAATGAGAAAAATTCACAATCTCTCTGAATATAATAGTAACTTATAATCCTTAAATATTCCTTAAATATTCCTTAAATATGTCTCAAAGAGCCATGACCTAGTCAGAGGAAGAAGGAGAAAATATTCCTCTCTTCACCCTTCACTATTTTCATATAAATCTATCTAAGAACTTTTTCTATTCTCTCCATAGCCCAGTCAATCTCTTCTTTTGTTATAACAAGAGGCGGGGCGAGTCTTATAACCTGGTGATGAGTTTCTTTTGCCAGAATCCCCTCTTCTTTAAGAGCTTCACAGAAAGGTCTTGCTGTTCCTGACTCTTTTTTTATTTCTATGCCTATCATAAGGCCTTTTCCCCTTATTTCCCTGACATGGGGACTGTTTATATCTCTCAATCTCTTTACAAAATAATTACCCATTTCAAAAGATTTACCCGGCAGATCCTCTTCTATTATTACCTCCAATGAAGCAATTGCCACTGCACATGCAAGAGGATTTCCTCCGAAGGTAGAGCCATGATCTCCCGGTGTAAATACTTCCATAATATCGTTGCGTGCCAGTATGGCAGAAACCGGATAAAGCCCTCCTCCGAGAGCCTTACCTACTATCAGTATATCAGGCTTTACCCCTTCATGTTCACAGCAAAAGAGCTTACCTGTTCTTCCGAACCCTGTTTGTATTTCATCTGCTATATAAAGGACATTATGTTTTTTACAGATTTCAAAGGTTTTTTTCAGGTAACCTTCATCAGGTATAAGAACTCCTCCTTCACCCTGAATTGGTTCAAACAAAAAACCGGCAGTGTTTTTATTAATCGCTTTATCCAGAGCTTCAGGATTATTATAAGGTATAACGGTAAAACCGGGGGCAAAAGGGCCAAAACCTTCCCTGTACTGTTTTTCCGTTGAAAAACCGACGATTGCAGTGGTACGGCCATGGAAATTATTTTCTACCACTATAATCTCCGCTCTGTCAGGTTTAATATGTTTTTTAACATAACCCCATTTACGGGCTGCTTTTATAGCAGTTTCCACGGCCTCTCCGCCTGTATTCATAGGAAGAACCCTGTCCATGCCGGTAATAGAACAGAATTTTTTAAAAAATTTCCCCATAACTTCATTATGAAAAGCTCTTGATGTCAGAGTAACCTTATCCAATTGTTCTTTAAGAGCATTGACAATTTTATTATGTCTGTGTCCCTGATTTAAAGCAGAATAGGCACTTAACATATCTAAATATTTTCTGCCTTCTATATCCCATACCCATACACCTTCCCCTCTGGATATTACCACAGGAAGAGGATGGTAATTATGAGCACCGTATTTTTCAGCTTCTTCTATATATTGTTCTGTTAAATGTTGTGTCAAAGAAATTCACTCCTTTATTTAAGCTTACAATATGTGATTTCCGGGCTATAACCGATTATAGTTAGTTTCATGACTATCCATAAATAATGACCTCGTAATGCATAATACGTGATGCACAGGGATTAAACCCGTCACGCGTCACGACGACTTAAATTCTA
>JAKPQU010000576.1 GCA_029555925.1 Bacillota bacterium | reverse complement strand
TTCCGCTGCCTGCTTCAAATAGTGGTTAGTATTAGTTAGTGATTCAGCAATTACCGGGAATACATAATCATCATGCCTGTGTATTTCTTTATCATTTATTATTTCCCAAGCCGTAGGATTCAGGGGAATATATACAAAGTTCTTTGTTTTCTGTTGCCGTTTTTTTACTTGCAAAGGATCTCTTTCAATCTCTCCCCAAGTTAGGGATTTCAAATCTGATACCCTTAAACCTGTTAAACATGAAAAAAGAAAAGCCCGTCTTATTTCCGGCCATAACTTCCCCCGGATTTCTACTTTAGCAAATCTTTGTATCTCATCTATGTTTAAAAATACTTTGTCTGTCTCTGGTAATGTAATGCCCCGGACGCTTTCAGCCGGACTCTTTAGGATTATATTTTCTCTTACTGCCCTGTTTAGTGCATAGCGTACTGCCGTTGCATAGTGGTATGCCGTTGTTTGTGATAGGCCTGTATCTCTCAATAAGTATGTTTGAAAGTTTTCAATCCATGTACCCGTTATCTGTTGTATTTGTATTAACTCCCCGCCCGGGAATGATTCAAGATAACGTAAACATTTATTTATTTTATCTTTTGGAGTTCTACTTTCCCCCAGCTCCTTCATGTACTGATACAGGGATTTTTTTGCCTTTAGTTCATCCTGCAGCCCCCATCTTTGCCGGAATAACTGCTGCTCTGTTTCATTCCTTGCTATCTCTGCAAGTCTTAAAGTTTCCCTGTTATGGGCTTTATTTTCAGTAATACTTAATCCAAGTGCTTTTTCTGTTCTTTTCCCGTTATGATGAATAATCAAATAAAGCCGGTTTCTTTTCTCTCTTATCTTTACTCCCATAAAATACCCCCTGTATAGCAGGTTCACCTGCCCACGTTATGCCCACACTATGCCCACGGTCTAGTGTATAACAGAGTATAAAAAAGCACAAGTATTATAAATGAGTATTTGCTAATTCTTTGTAGGGTATAAAAAAGAAAAAAACCGCTCAGCTATGTGAACGGTCTTTTAATGATAGCAGGAGAAGATCCTAAACCTGTTACCTGCAGTTAACCCTATGCTATGTAAGAGAATAAAGCATTATATATCTGCTATGCCCACGTTATGCCCACGGTCTCACACTCTTTTTTATGATGTAAGAAAAGCATTTTTAAGAAAATATGTATTTTCTCTTTGTTTCCC
>JAKPQU010000572.1 GCA_029555925.1 Bacillota bacterium | reverse complement strand
ATCCTCTCCCTCAAGGGAGAGGAAATAAGAGGCAAATCCTTTAAGCAGATATACAATATTCCTTAACTTAATGACATTGCGCGTAACGCGTGACGGGAGAAAACGTTTATCGCTTGCTTATACTCATGTCAGCAATGTATTTATAAGGATTTCAGCAGATTTTATAATAAATTTTCCCGTTACGCGTCACGCGTCACGCGTAACGGGGCACTCATAGATAGGAGGCTTTTTCGTGGTACAACCCGAGTTGAAAACCATAGAGAAACCAAGAAAAAGGGCCAGAACTAACAAAACTAAAACTGATAAAAAGAAAAAGGTTCAGATGAAAACATGGCAACTGCCTTATGAGATAATAACGCTCTGTGTCGGCTCTTTTTCTGTTTTCATTCTTTTTATTCTTCTTTTTTCAGGCAGGTCTGACCTGGTAGGTGCTCTGGGCATGACCCTGGGTAACGGTTTGAAAAATTTACTGGGACTCGCCAGTTTTTTCCTTGTTCCTCTGTTAATAGGTTTTTCAGTGTTAATCTGGAAGAAAGCTCTTTCATTTAAGTATATTGGAAGTGGACTGATATTTTTCCTTACCATTACCCTTCTTATGGAATTATGTTCCGATACAGGCGGTAATTTAGGCCATGTTTCTCTGGCTTTTATTTCTACCTATCTCGGTATATACGGCGCAGGTCTTTTCCTGGCTACGGCAGCCGTTATATCTTTTATAATTCTGACAGGTATGAAATTTGCCAATGTAGTTTCAATTTTCAGAATGATTTATATCTCATGTATGCTTATATCCAGAAAAATTATTTCTCTCTTTGACTGGATTTTTTATATGGAAGAAGATGAATATGAAGAAGATGAAATTGAAGAAGAACCTCCGGTGGAATTGAAAAAGAAAGAGAAGAAAAATTTTCCTACGAGTTTTCAGGAAGCCCTTATCGATGAAAAACCTGATGTGGAACTGAAAAAGAAGAAAAATGTTCCTTCCCGGGAAGTCTCTGTCGAAGAAGAACCTCCTCGGGAATTGAAAAAGAAGAATTTTCCTGCAGGTTTTCAGGAAGTTCTTATGGACGAAGATTCTGTTCGGGAAGATAAGGAAGAACCGGTTGTAGAAGAAGAACAGGATAATACAGATGAACCATCTGAAGAGGTATTTATAGATGAGGTGCAGTTCCCGGAAAAGCCTTCTCTGGAGGTAATAGAAGAGACTTTTGCCAGGGACTCTGCAGAGATACATAAGAATATGATACTGAACAGAGAATACGATACGGTTGCTTCCGACGCAACAGAAAGGGAAGAAGAATTTTCCGACGCTCCTTCTCCTGACATTTATGACAAATCTTCTTCCATATCTGACATAAATAAAGAAGAAGACAATTTTGACGATGAATATCTTCCTCAGAGATTTATAGCTGATGAAGAAAAAGAACTTGAACTTCCCGATCTTTCTATTTTGTTAGATAAAGAACCACCTCCGTCCAATGATATACCGGAAGAGAAAACAGGTATAGCAGGTCTTCTGGAAGAAACTCTTTCCAGTTTTGGTGTTAAAGCCAGAGTCATCCATCAGGAAGTGGGACCTTCTATCACCCGTTATGAGCTTCAGCCGGCAAAAGGTGTAAGGGTAAATAAAATTACCAGTCTTTCTGATGATATTGCCCTCGCTCTTGCTGCACTGTCCGTAAGACTTGAAGCCCCCATACCGGGTAAATCTGCCATAGGCATAGAAATACCAAATAAAAATCCCAAAGGAGTATATCTCGGGGAAATACTTTCAAGTGTAGCTTTTCAGAAGAATCCTTCCAAATTAACAATGGGACTCGGAAAAGATATAACGGGAAACGCTATTGTAGGAGACCTGGGTAAAATGCCCCATCTTCTTATAGCAGGAGCTACGGGAGCAGGTAAAAGCGTATGTCTTAATTCAATAGTTGCAAGTATTCTATTTAAAGCAAGACCGAATGAAGTACATTTTGCCATGATAGATCCTAAAAGGGTTGAACTGTCTGTTTATAAAACGATCCCTCATCTTGTGTCCATAAACAGGGAACATCGTGTGGTGGTAAATCCTGCAGAAGCATCCGAACTGCTTGACAGTGTAGTAAAAGAGATGGAAGACCGCTACAGACTCCTTGCGGAAAACAGGGTGAGAAATATTGCTGAATTTAATGCCCTGAACCCTGCAAAACTCAGATTCCCTGCTGATATGGAAGAAGAGCATTCCAATCTTGTAGGCATAGGGAGTAAATTCCCCATGCCCTATATAGTTGTCATTATAGATGAGCTTGCAGATTTAATGATGGTTGCACCGGGAGAGGTAGAAAAGAGCATATGCCGTCTTGCCCAGCTTGCAAGAGCCGTAGGTATTCATCTTGTTGTGGCAACACAGAGACCTTCTGTTAATGTTATTACCGGTATTATAAAGGCAAATATTCCTTCCAGAATTTCCTTTGCCGTTTCATCACAGATTGACTCCAGAACTATTCTGGATATGGCGGGAGCAGAGAAACTTATAGGGAAAGGTGATATGCTTTATCTTCCTGCAGGTGCCCTCAAACCTCAGAGGGTTCAGGGCGCCTATATAAGTCTTGAAGCAATAGAAGAACTTGTTGCTTTCTGGGAAACTCAGAGTCCTCCCGAGAATCTCACTGATTTTAAAGTAGATCTGGATAAAAAGAAGGATAATACCCAGGAATTTGAAGCAGAAGACGAACTTCTTGAAGAGGCTATAGATATAGTGCTTGCTTCCCGTTCCGCCTCTGTTTCACAGCTTCAGAGAGCTCTCAGGGTCGGTCATGCCAGGGCGGGCCGTCTCATAGATATTATGGAAAAAATCGGTGTAGTAGGGCCATGGGAAGGGAGTAAAACCAGAAAAATCCTGGTGCCGGACAATCCTTTAAAGAGGCACAGAGAATTTGCCATGGAAGATACTATCGGTGATGAATAATATTTTGGACAGGTCATCGATTTACCAGCGGAAATATAAGCTCTATCACTATTCCGGGCATGTCTTCTCTGTTATGGGATTTACATGTTCCGCCTGTTGACCATATCAAAGATGCTACTGCCGAAAGTCCCAGGCCCATGCCTGAGACTTCACCTGTGAAATATTTTTCTGCCTGATGGTATGGTATCCACATATTCATCAGTTGTTCGGGAGAAAGGGTAATTCCGTTATCGCTGATTTTAATCTCTATACCATCGTGAACAGGAAATATATCTATCTGTATGTCCGGTTTTTTTTCAGGGTGAAATTTTACGGAATTAAAAATTAATTCTGTCAAAACCATTTTCATCGCAGGAACAGAAAACGTTATACAGGTATTGTTCATATCATCTATACCTTTACAGTAAACCGTGACTGATAGGTCTTTTATTTCTTTTTTGATTTCCTCTACTATGGCCGTTATATTGACAATAGTGCATGTTCCGAGATATGGTTTTGTTAAATCACGGGACGTTATATAATCTGTTATACTTACCAGCTGATTTTTTATACGTAAAGCTGCCTGATGGGCTTCTGATAGTAAAGAATCCATTTCTTCAGATGATAGCACGGAACGATCCATTTCAAAGAATTCAAAGATCGCTTCCAGAGGGGCCAGAGGCGTTCTAAGCTTATGGCTGATCATACTGTGGAATGTCCACACATTCGTTTGAGAAGCAATTTTATCTGTCACATTACGGAGTCTTACGATAAAACCTTCACAGCCTGTTGATATTTTCCTGACTTCAACCTGAAGCCAGAATGGGCCGGAATTTTTATTGGCTGGTCTTACCATGTAACGGGTGTCCGACAGATGGCATGGCCATGTATTCCAGGCATCCTGCGGTTCGAACATATAATATTTTTTTGCCGCTTCCGTAAAGGTCTTCGATATTTCCGAATGTCTGTCTTCCGGGAGATTTAGATAAAACCGCGCTCTGGGATTTATATATAACATTTCTTCTTTATTATTTAACATAATATAACCGTCATCCGACTCTTCCACGACCCATTCGAATTTTTCCCTTTCCTGATGAAGGAGCCTGTAACGGTTAAGCCTGGTAATAGTTTTAATCCTGCTCCTGAGTTTTACCCTGTTATATGGCTTTGATATAAAATCATCTGCTCCTGCTTCTATTCCCTCTATATAGGAAGCCTGGTCATCAAGAGCCGTAATCATAATAATCGGCACTTCAGCAAGAATAACATCCTGACGAAGTCGTCTGCATACTTCGAAACCATCTATGTCCGGCATCATAATATCCAGAAGTATAAGATCCGGTTTTATTTCTCCGGCTTTTTTTAGCGCTTCCATACCATTGGCTGCAAAAACAAGGTTATAGCCACGGCCAAATAGAATACCACTCAGTGTATCCCGTGCAGACGGTTCGTCGTCTACAATCAATATAACGGGTTCCATAAAATTCACTCCTTGTTTTAGATATATATCGGAGAAATTTATTTTTATTTCTCAATAAATCATTCTTTGGGGCTATATTCAATCGGCAATTTGACAGTAAAACGGCTTCCTTTACCGGGAGTACTCTCTACAGATACCATGCCTCCTAGAAGTTCTGTCAGGCGGGCTACCAGAGCAAGACCCAGTCCGGTTCCTTCATATCTTCTGGATAGCCGGCTGTCTATCTGGGTAAATGATTTAAAAAGCCTGTCCATGTCTTTTTCAGCTATACCTATTCCTTCATCCCATACCGTAAAGTTAACCATATTGTTCTTTCTGTCACAGAGAACATTAATGCCAATTTTTTTGCCTTCTTCCGTAAATTTCACTGCATTATTTAATAGATTTACCAAAATCTGTTTCAATCTCTTTTCATCCGTGTTGATGGTTATTACTTCACTGTCAAAATTTGTAATAATCTGCAGATGTTTTTTATGAGCCTGCTGTTTTATCATGGTAAGACATGCATTACATACAGGAAAAACCGTTACCGGAGAAAGCTGAATCTCAAATTTTCCCGCTTCTATTTTTGATAAATCCAGAATGTCATTAATGAGGCTTAAAAGATGTTTCCCGCTTTCTTCAATGGTTTTTACACTTTTTTCCTGATTCGAATTTAACGTTCCGTATGTTTCTTCCAGAAGGGTTTCAGACATGCCGAGAATGGCATTGAGGGGAGTTCTAAGTTCATGGCTCATATTTGCAAGGAATTCGTCTTTCATTCTGGATGCTTTTTTAAGCTCTTTATTGGCTATATTCAATTCAACTATATTTGATTGAATAATCTTTAAAAATTGTTCCTTTTCCTTTTCTCTTTCTTTGACTTCTGTAATATCATTGATGAAAACTATATTGAACATAACATCTTTAACGTTGATATGGCTCAGGGCTATTGCAAGGGGAAGTTCGGAACCGTCTTTTCTTCTTCCGTATATATCCAGCCCTTCTCCCATTGGCCGTCTGGAGGGGTTTTTATAATAATTTCTTATATGTTCGACATGGGCAATCCGGAAACGTTCAGGCACTAGTATCTCAACTTTTTCGCCAATTAAATCATTTCTCTTATAACCGAAGAGAACTTCAACCGTATCGTTTATCTGTATAATATGGCTTTCCAGGTCGACAACCATAATACCGAGAGGGGCGCTTTCAAATAGTGTACGAAATTTTTCTTCACTTTCTTTCAGCGCTTCTTTCGATTGTATGATGCCGGTAATATTTTCATGTGCCACTATTACCCCTGTAATTTCCGTATTGTTATAAGGGATAACCTTCATAATAAAATATCTCTTTTCATCGGGACCGTGACATGTATATTCCATGGAAAAAAAGTCTTTCTGTCCTGATATTACCTTACGGATTCCATCGGATGCCTTTCCTGCTATATCCGAGTCAGGGCCCGACGTTCTGTCACATATGTCGATATAATTTCTTCCTTTCCCATAATCAGGCCAGGTAAGGCCGCTGGCATCTGCAAAATTACACCACGCCCTGTTCACCGATATAATTTTTCCGGAAGAATTCAATAAGGCAGTATGAGAAGGCAATGCGTTGACTATCGCCGCAAGGAATATTTCGGATTCCTTTAATGCTTTCTCGATTTTTATTTTTTCTGTTACATCAAGGATAAAAGCGATGAATAGATGACCATTATCTATCTCACAATAGCTCAGAGATACATCCAGGAATATTTCAGTTCCGTCTTTTCGTATGCCTATAGCATTCAGACAGTCGGTCATAGGACGGATCTCAGGATGGGAAAAATAGGTGGTGCAGTAACCGTTATGTTTTTCATGAAACCTTTCAGGTAAAAGTATATTGAGTTTTTGTCCGGTTAATTCACCCGGGTTATAACGAAAGATTTCATCGATTTTTTTATTGGCAAGGATAATATTTGAGTCTTTATCTATGATTAAAATACCTGTTGATGCAGTCTCAAATAGAATGTGAAAATTTTTTTCACTCAGTTTTGTAGATTCCATGATTCCTCCCTGATTTTTTATCGATTATATGTTCTCTTTAATGTATTCTTGATAATGAACGTTTGTGGTATTACGAGTTTTATATTGTTTTACATATATATATTATTTTTGCCAGATATATCTTATTTTGAGGTTATTTCTTACTTTATTATATTTTAAATTATTCTATCATATTTCACTTAATACTGCCAGTGCTTTTTTATCAGTAAAGAAAAAATAATGAAGGATATGAAATACACTATAATATTGTTAACAAAATTTTAACATAGAATTTTGCACAAACTACGGTTTTTATGTTATATTAATTATTATATAATATTTATCACTCAAGAGGGGTTTTATAATGAATTCGATTTCAAAAACATCTTTATCTCTACCTTCTACTGTCAGAGAACAGAAAAAAAGTCATAAGAAAAATCTTCCAGTCGATAATGTTGCTCTCGGACAAAATAATTCTTCTCAGATTTCGGATGAACAGAAATTCATCAGGAAATTACAGGAAAAAAAGTCGTCAAAATTAAACGACACGCTGAGATGCTTTTTTGAAGCTCTTTCTTCAGGAGGTGGACTTTTCTCACTTACTACCGAAGGCCTTATTATTATGTCTGCTATTTTGAGAGCTGCCCAGGGAAACCTTGCTTCTATTCCTGTAATGATATGTCAGAAACTATCAGGTACTGTAAAGGAACATACCGGGTGTAAAGCCTATAAGCTTACCTCTATGCATGAACCTTACGGAACGATTACAGATAAAAAGATGTCTGATATTTCTGCCTCTAAATGGCGTGGAGAACCTGTATGGTGCGGAGCAGGACTTTTTGAGGATAATCATCTCATGGCAGTACAGGTAAAGAAATCGGACGGCAGTGATAAAATTAAACTGACAGGTAAGATTGATGGAGATAAAGATGAATTTATCAGAAAATTTTTTGAAGCCAATGGAGCAATATATGAAAAGGGTACTTTCGTTACAGAAAAAGTAAAGATTTCAAAGGGGGAACTGGTGGAAAATGGTACAATGGAACAGACAGGCAACAGGTTTACCATAAGTCTTCCTTCTGGCATAACTATCAGTTACAGACCTTATGAGAAAAATTATTCCTATACCCATGGTGAGGATGTAAACTCTCTTGCCATTCAGGGAGATATTGAAATAGTGTCCGGTCAGGCCTGTGACATAAAAAATATTCTTTCCGAAGTGGGTAAAGCTCTTGGAGTAGAAATAAAAGAACCTCTGAAAGGCGAGATGGAACTTCTTTATCTTAAGAAGAATATTACGGCAATGAAACTGGACGGACCGGATTACAGAACAATACTCAAAAAATGGCATGAAGAACCTGTTTCTCTTGAAAGTCAGATAGTATTTCTTCTGGCATATCTTAAGAGAGAAACTTCTGTTGATGTGTGGAATCTTCCTTCCTATAAATGGGAACCCGTTCAGGATAAAGTCCGTGATACGCCTGGAGGTAAACCTTACTGGACAGGGTTTTATTCCGATAAATATCTGAATGGAAATCTGAAGGATTTCAGGCTTGTACACAATAACTACAGCACCGATGAAGTACAGGCTATTCTGGATATATTTCGTGATACAGGGAGCCTTATTTCTACGAAAGATAGACAGACGTCTCTCGGTATATCGAATAGAGGGATTACTTCTGACAGAGATATGGATGTAGGAGCAGGGAATTATACCTTTTTCCATCTTGCAAAATCTTCCGATAGAGGTTCTCTGGTTTTGTCTAACAGACCTATGGAAAGAACAGATACTGTTATTCATAAAGTTGGAAAATTTGGTAAAGTAGGGGAGAAGGATTTTAATGATCGTATTACCCTTGATAAAGCCCAACTTATGCCGGTATATGAAGTTATGGTAAAAGATAGTGTGGTTCTTGAAAAGTACCTGGAAAAAATAAATGTATCATCCGAAGAAAATAAAGCCCGCCTTATAGAAGGTTTGAAATCTTACGGCATAACCTCTCTCAACGGAAAACCTCTCGAAGACGTCGTTGATGTATCCCATTCCGTTCTCAAACATATTCATGATAAATCTTTACACAGAAGAAACAACAAAGGGACAGCAGAATTTAAAGAGCTTTCCACTGCTATTACCCGGAGAGATGCAAACATAGCGGAAACATCGGATAAACCATTGCAAAACATAGATGAAACATTCATGTCAGCAATAACTTCTGCCGGCTCCGAAGGTTATTCTTATTTTACTTCCAGTAATCATATAGAAGACGGAAATATTCTTCTGGAACAGAAAAAAGATACGTTTGTCATGAAGATGAAACTCGGTGAGACCGGTAATAAACTGGTTCTTGAAGCTTTTAAAAAATCCGGAATATCAGCTGAAAATACGAAAGAAGGATTACATTATACCTTTACCGACAGTAACGGACTGGAATATTCCTATTATCCCGTAACGGAAAATTATCACTGGAATCGTCCTTCTGAATTTACGATTATTACCCGTAAATTACCTGAAAAAAGCAAGAAACTCCCTGATGGTGTGCCTCCTTATTCACTTCAGGGGCTTATGACCGTTACTGCTAAAGGGAATAAATTAAACAGTGCAGAGCTTTCTGATATTATAGAGAAAACCGGGGAAACTCTTCATATAGATACAGGCCCTGCCACACAATCAGATATGGAACTCACATGGTTGAGAAAAATGGCTCTTCTTTATAAAGCTATAGACAGAGATATTCTGTTATCGTGCCAGAATATGCCCGGGGAAGAAGAGAGGCGTTATCTTATAGATGTTATTTCGGAACGTACAGGAGTAAATGATATTACTCAACTGGCTTCCTATGACCCTGTTCCTGAGATGGGCAATATGTATAAAAAAGACAGTCCTGTTCCCGTAAAAGGTGGATGGGGTTATTTTAAAGCTCCCCTTCTGGAACTTGAGCCTGAATTAAAAAGTTATTATCCCTTTACCTATTTACATGGTAATCTTAAAGAAATACTTTCTTCAATTCTGGATAAAGAAGGTCTGCTCTGTTCCAGGATGGAAAGAGAAAGACTGGGTGTCAATACACATGGTGTCGGAGGACTTGACATGTTTTCCGGCGGTGCAGATTATGTTTTCTGTCACCTGGAACAGGATATTCATGCCGGCGATCTGGTTTTTAAACCGGAATTACTTAACCGTCTGGATCAGATAGGCCACAGAAGTGATCAGTGGGGACAGGTTACACCCGAAGCAGACCATACGAGAATCATTCCCAGTGATTACCATAAAAACTATATGTACGAAGTTATGTTTAAAAACAGTGTGAACCTTCTTGATTATCTGGAAAGGATAAATGTGCGTTCTGAACAGGAGAAGGAAGATATTATTAACCTCTTTAAAGAAAAAGGCTTTACTTCTTTCGGAGAAAAAACTCTTGAAGAACTTGTACAGGTCAAGCCGAAAAACCAGCATTTAAAAGAAGAGGTAGTTCACGATTTGAGCTTTTTTAATACCCTCTTTGATGTTAAACCTGTCAACAGGGTAGTGAATAAAATTGCTTCTACTATTGATATTAAGAGTCCCTCCGAAAAGTAATATTTTTTTAAATCCTTTCCACTGCCAGGTTCTGGAGTAACGGAGTCTCTGAAGGACAAAATATATACTGTATTAACAGTCAGTTGTAAATTACTGAGGTGAGCATAAATAATACATATTGTACTTACTCTAAAATAGAAAAAGTTTCAAATGGAAAGTATAGTCCGGTTTGACTTTATAGAATTATTTTTAATAACTGCTGTAGGAGAATTGACCTCTGTGGAGAATTAACCATTCGTGGAGTGCTCAGAGAGCGGTAAAGGGTGATATAGTGTGTTAAAATCGGCAGCTACTTTGTGTATTGTTTTAATTATTTTTTTCTGTACAGGTTGTATGCAGGAACATAATGAGGGAGGGAAAATGGTTAAAATCGGTCTTGTTACTGATGCGGCCGGTCTTGGAGATCAATCTTTTAATGATTCCGCCAATGAAGGCCTTACACGAGCAGGTAAAGAATTGCCTGTAGAAACACAGGTGGTGGAATCCGGCTCTATGACAGATTACGGGCCCAATCTGAATGCTTTTGCAGATCTCGGTTATAATCTTATATTTTCCATAGGTTTTCTCACAAAAGATGCCCTTACTGAATCGGCAGAACTTTATCCTGCCACTCATTTCGGTATTATAGACGAAGTGGTGGATAGGCCCAATGTTATATCCTGTACCTTTAAAGAAGAAGAAGGTTCTTTTCTTGCAGGTCTTATGGCAGGTCTTATGACAAAAACAGGTTCAGTAGGTTTTCTCGGCGGAATTGATGTACCTTTAATAAAAAAATTTCAGACAGGTTATGAAGCAGGTGTAAAACTTGCAAACCCCGGTGTAAAAGTAATTGTGAAATATACAGGTGATTTCGAAGATGTATCGAAGGGAAAAGATTTATCTTCAATCTTATACAGCCAGGGAGTGGATATTATCTATCATGCTTCCGGCAAATGCGGTCTCGGTGCCATAGAGGCAGCAAAAAATCAGAAAAATGAGTGTTATGTAATAGGTGTCGACGGGGATCAGGATTCTATCGGTGTTGTAAAAGATAATGAAGGCAATATAGTAAAGACTGTCGTTCTTACAAGTATGATGAAACATGTTGATGTGGCTATTTTCGATGTGTCCAAGCTTGAAGCCGGAGGAGAATTCATTTCAGGACATCGTGTTTACGGGCTGAAAGAAGGAGGAGTAAGTCTTACTGAAATGAAATATACCCGTAATAAGATCCCCGAAAGTGTTCTTGCGAAGATAGAAGAATATAAGGAAAAAGTGATAAACGGAGAGATTGTGGTGCCTTCCACTCCTGAAGAGCTTAAGAATTTTGAGGTGAAAATAGTGAAAAGTGAAAAGTGAAAAGTGAATGGTGATTAATATTACCCGTCACCCATCACCTATCACCCGTCACCCATTATGAAAGTTGTTGAAATGAAGGGAATTACTAAAGAATTCCCCGGTATAAAAGCGAATGAAGATGTAAGTTTTCATCTGAATAAAGGTGAAATACTTGCTCTTGCAGGTGAAAACGGTGCAGGTAAAAGTACCCTTATGAATATTCTCTACGGACTTTACCAGCCGGAAAAAGGTCAGATATTTATAAATGAGAAACCTGTAATTATAAAAGACCCGAATACTGCCATAAGTCTCGGCATAGGCATGGTTCATCAGCACTTTATGCTTGTGCCTCCTCTTACAGTTACGGAAAATATAATTCTCGGCTCAGAACCTGTTAAAGGCGGCATATTTCTGAATATAGAAGAAGCTGCGAAAAAGGTTAAAGAAATATCGGATCAGTACGGATTGAAAATAGATCCATTTGCCAGAATAGAAAATATTTCCGTAGGCATGCAGCAGAGGGTGGAAATTTTAAAGACCCTTTACAGGGGAGCGGAAATTCTTATTCTGGACGAACCTACGGCAGTTCTTACTCCACAGGAAATAAAAGAATTTTTTTCTATTATCAGGTTGCTTATAGAAAAAGGCAAATCCATAATTATAATAACCCATAAACTTGATGAAGTAAAACAGATTTCCGACAGAATTGTTGTACTCCGTCATGGAAAGATTACCGGAGAGGCTGTTACATCAGAAGTATCTACGGAAAAAATTGCCAGTATGATGGTCGGTCGTGACGTAGTATTTCGTGTTAAAAAGGAAGCAATTGAGCCGGGAGAAGTAGTTCTGGATGTTCAGAAAGTAAGTGCCATAGATGACAGGGGACTTCCTGCGTTGAACTCTATAAGTTTTAATGTGAGGGCAGGAGAGATTGTAGGCATTGCAGGGGTTGACGGCAACGGGCAGACAGAACTGGTAGAAGTTATAGCGGGCCTCCGGAAAGCTTCGGGACATATTTCTCTTAAAGGGAAGAACATAACCAATATGGCCCCCCGTAAGATAATAGAGTCAGGACTGGGACATATTCCTGAAGACAGACATAAGAGAGGTCTTGTGTTGAATTTCTCGGTAGCTGAAAATTTTGTGCTTATGGATTACTATAAATCTCCTTTTGCTAAATGGATAAATCTGAGTTATAAAGCCATATATGATTTTGCTGCAAAACTCATAGAAAAATTTGATGTGAGAACTCCGGGGAAAGAGGTTCTTGCCCGTTCTCTTTCAGGAGGAAACCAGCAAAAAATTATTATAGCCAGAGAAATAACAAGAAACCCCAATCTTTTAATAGCATCACAGCCTACAAGAGGCCTTGATGTAGGAGCTATTGAATTTGTTCAGGAAAACCTTCTTGAACAGCGCCGCAACGGGAAGGGCATACTGCTCGTTTCTCTTGAGCTTGAGGAGATTATGAATCTGAGTGATAGAATCCTTGTTATATATGAAGGAAAGATTGTAGGAGAATTATCAGGGGCAGATGCCACACAGGATAAAATAGGAGTTATGATGACAGGAGCTAAATCGTGATGCGTGATACGTGGCAGATAGTCCATGTCACTGTAGAAAAGATATGAAGAAACAAAAAGGTAACATAATAGATATAATAGTACCAATAATTGCAGTCATAATGGCTCTTGTGGTGGGTTCTATATTTATTGCCATTTCGGGAAGAGGTGTAATTACTTCCTATATGGCTCTTTTATATGGAGCTTTCGGCAGTAAAGCAAGTATTGCAGAAACGCTTGTTAAAACGATACCCCTTATCTTTTGCGGACTTTCTGTAGCTTTTGCCTTCAGATGCGGTGTTTTTAATATAGGTGCTGAAGGACAGCTTCTTATCGGGGCTGTTGCTGCTTCCTATGTGGGATATGCTTTTACTCTCCCTTCTTTCATACATCTTCCTCTCTGTTTTCTTGCAGCCATAATTGCAGGAGGTCTCTGGGGAGGACTGGCCGGGTATTTAAAAGCAAGATTTGGTGCCCATGAAGTTATAACTACTATCATGTTAAATTTTGTGGCTTTAAAATTTACAGAATTCCTTGTAAACGGGCCAATGAGAGATCCGGAAGGCGTATCTCCCAAAACTCCTCATGTGCATGCAACGGCAGAGCTTCTTCGTCTGATTGTGAGATTGAATGTTTCCATATTTATTGCCCTGATTGTGGCAGTAGTTATTTATTATCTTCTGAACCGTACAACTGTAGGATATGAAGTGAGAGCTGTAGGATACAATCCTCTTGCAGCTGAATACGGCGGAATAAATGTAGCAAAAAATGTAGTTCTTGCAATGTTTATAAGCGGTTCTCTCGCAGGAATTGCAGGATGCTGTGAAGTTCTCGGAGTATTCAGGTATTTTACTCCAGACATATCTGCTGACTATGGATTTCAGGGGATTGCCGTGGCGCTTCTTGCGCAAAATAATCCCCTTGCAGTCATACTTTCTGCACTTCTTTTTGGATCCTTAAGCAGTGGTGCCACAAAGATGATGGTGCTTGCCAGAACGCCGAAACAGATAGCAAGTATTATTCAGGGGCTGGTTATTATGTTTGTAGCGGCAGATCAACTGGTGAGATATTTTTTACCTGAAATGAAAAAGAAGTGAAGATCAGTGAGCAGTAATCAGTTACCAGTGACCGAATAATATGGCTACTGGTCACTGGTCAGTGAAAAGGGGTAAACAGATTTGATTTTATTAGAACTTATAAGCTGGTCATTAATAACTGTTACGATAACCAAAGCAATTCCTATGATATATGCTTCACTGGGAGGGCTTTTTTCCGAAAGGTCAGGTGTGGTAAATATCTGCCTTGAAGGAATAATGCTTACTGGCGCTTTTTCTGCCGTAGTTTTTACCCATCTTACAGGCAGTCTCTGGATTGGTCTTTTAGGAGCCATAATTATAGGTTCTCTTATGGGTTTACTTCATGGTATTTTAAGTATAAAATTTAAAGTCAATCAGATAGTTGGCGGTACTGCAATTAATATATTTGCAGCAGGTGCGACAGAATATTTAATACCTGTAATATACGGTAAGCCCGGTGCAACACCTCCTCTTGCCGTTACTTTTGAAAGGCAGAGTTTCATTTTGAGTAAATATTTTCTCATCTATATGGCTTTTGTCCTGGCAGGGCTTATACATGTGTTCCTTTATAGAACTTCCTACGGTCTCAGGGTCCGTGCGGTTGGAGAACATCCCAAAGCTGCCGATACGGTAGGAGTAAATGTTTATATAACAAGATATCTCTGTGTTATAATGAGCGGAGCTCTTGCTGCAATAGGAGGAGCCTATCTTTCCATAGGTGAAAGCGGTCTTTTCTCAAAAGGTATGACGGCAAACCGCGGTTTTATTGCTCTTGCTGCTCTCATATTCGGCAAATGGACTCCCCTGGGTACCCTTGGAGCATGTCTGTTTTTCGGTTTCTGTGATAATCTTCAGAGTACTCTTCAGGGAAAGGTGCCGATACCATCAGAATTTATGCTCATGATACCTTATGTGCTTACTATTATTGCCATAGCAGGTGTTATAGGCAGATCAAGGCCTCCCGCCGCAAGCGGTGTGCCTTATGATCCCAGTGAAAGGTAGAATATTTAGTAGTGATTAGTGAGTAGTGAGTAATAGGAAAAATTTATTATTCACTGCTCATTATTTATTAAAGATATTAAAGAAAGGAAGAAATAATTTTGGAAAAAAAGAGTGGTTACAAATGGTTTGTTCCCGGTGATTTAAACGGATTTTTCGGTCTTATGTTTGATAATATGACAGTTCTGTCATTTCTTGCAGGTATTCTGGTATTCGGTTTTGGTTTTCCTGCTCATATAGTTTATCAGAAGATGTTTCCCGGCACTGCCCTTGGAGTGTTGTTCGGTGATCTTGTTTACAGTTGGATGGCTATCAGACTTGCGAAGAAAACCGGTAATAATGAAGTAACTGCCATGCCACTGGGCCTTGATACACCTTCTACCATAGGTATTGCCCTTACGGTTCTCGGACCTTGTTTTCTCTTTATGAAGGGAAAGGGCATGAATGTAGAGGATGCAGCCACCATGACCTGGTACGTAGGAATGGCTACAATGGTTCTCATAGGAGTTTTTAAATTGATCTTTTCTTTTGTAGGCGGATGGGTACAGAAAGCAGTCCCTCAGGCAGGTCTTCTCGGTTCTCTTGCAGGTATAGGTCTTGCTCTTATAGGTTTTGTGCCTCTCGTGGATATATTCGGCCTTCCTGTTGTGGGCATGATCGCAATGGGTCTTATTTTATATAATCTCATAGCAAAAATTAAGCTTCCGAAAAATATTCCCGGTGTCTTTTCTGCAGTATGTGTGGGAACGATTTTTTACTACATACTGGGCCCTCAGGGGCTGGTCGGATGTACCTACAAAGCTCCTGTAATGGAATTACATTTCGGTTTCCCCGTTCCTACTATCGGTTTCATCTATGGATTAAAGGATGCCCTTACATATCTTCCGATTGCCCTGCCTTTTGCAATACTTACGGTAGTGGGAGGCATAAATGTTACAGAAAGTGCCAGAGTGGCAGGTGATGATTTCAACACAAGAGACATTCTACTTACAGAGGCTATTGCCACATTGCTTGCAGGTATATTCGGAGGCGTAGCCCAGTCAACACCATATATAGGACAGCCTGCCTATAAAGCTATGGGAAGCAGAGTGGGATACACAATAATTACAGGTCTTTTTATAGGACTTGGAGGCATATTCGGTTATGTATCATTTATTGTAGAGCTTATACCGAGAGCTGTGCTTGCTCCGATTTTGATTTTTGTTGCTCTGGAAATAATGTCTCAGGCTTTCATGGCATGTCCTGCAGCTCATGCGCCTGCCGTTGCCTTCGCCTATTTCCCGACTGTGGCAAGACTTCTTGCTATAAAATATTCCACTCCTGATATTGTTCCTGTTGAAAGATTTCAGGCCTTACTTTCAAATACGGGAGGCAAGGAACTGCCTGAAATACTTGTAACGGTGGCTTTAGGGAATGGATTTATCCTTACTGCCATGTTATGGGGAGCCTTTGTTTCTTTTATGATTGACAGAAAGATACGGCATGCCTGTGTCTTTATTTTAATAGCAGCAGCACTTACTTTCTTCGGTATCATCCATTCTGCTATGCCCAATGGAAATATGTATTTGCCATGGAATCTTGAAGGTGTGGCAAGGCAGATACCATATCAATTTACTGCTGCCTATATAGTTCTGGCTGCTGTTCTCTTTATATTTTCCCTTTCAAAAGAAGCTAAAGAACCGGCGGAAGAAGGCAGTCATTCTTAACATGCTCCCGGGATAAAATAAGCTAACAGGTATAATTTTAGCTGTTAGCTTATTTTTATATTGACAGCGACCTTTCCTTTCGGTGTTGTCTTTACTCCGAAGTGAACTTCGCGGCCTGTTTCAGGCTCTATGTCTTTATCTGCCAGTTCTGAATAGTGGAAAAAGATATCTTCATTCCCCGAGGTAATAAAGCCGAAGCCTCTGTCTTTTACCAGTGCTTTTATATTACCTCGTTCAGTTCTTTCGATTTTGGGAGCCTCAATTTTTTTATAGTAAAAAATATGTCTTTTTATTATATGATAGTCCGGTTCATTATTATCGGTTTCTATACAGTAGAGGTAATCTACAAACCATTTTAATCTGCCTTTTATTTCAATATTATCTTCCATATAGAAATGTATGAGTTCATTATTCTTCATGTATTTAGTTAACTGAGATTTTTCTTTATTGGTACATTTGGGAACGCCTCTGAAAACCCTGGCTATTTTATCCTGTTCTCCTTCCAGAACTATATGATTACATTCATAATATATAATATTATGTATGGGGACAGTAACACTTCCTGTTCCGTCCGGGAGAATAATTTTAATGGCATAATCGTCATACCATCGCATTTTACCTGTAATAGTAGTACCGTTTGTAAGATGTAATGTTAGGGGGGTGTCGGCTATTTTATATTTTGTAAGAAGGTTGATAGAGTTATATACAATAAAGGTTTTTGTTTTTTCTTCTTTAGTTTTTTCCTTTATTTCAGTCATTAAGCCGGCACCTCCTCAAAATAAATAAGGGAGGATTTCTGTATATTATAATCTTTTTCTCCGTCAATACTTCTTATATGATAGATAAGTTTTTCATACCATTCAAGTGTTCCTTTTAATATGACATTATTTTTCATATGAAATGTAAGGGGAGTTTTATTGTCTTTTAACTGTTGCATTGCAATTATTTCAGCATTGGCAAGCTCAGGATCAGGTAGTTCTTTGATATCTTTCTCTGAAGGAGTTTTCGCATCTAAATTTCTGTAATAGATCATCATTAACCTGTTACATATGATATTTTTTTCATTACCTGTTTCAATACCGACCATAAAATCGGAAAACCATTTTATTTTACCTTTTATGTCTATTCCCTCTATAAAATGTGCTTCTATAGTTGCATTATTATTTTTCAGGTATTGTAGAAGTTTAAGTTCAAGTAACGGATCCGGGCCTGGTTCTCTGAGATGCGTTTTCTTTTCCGGTGGTTTTGCCTGTTTTTTTCTGTCGAATTTTCTGGGAGTTTCCTTTCTCTCTTCTCTCTTAAAATCTTTACTGACAGGTCTTTTTTTAAATCCTTCCGGCATTTTATCTTTAAAAGCCGGATTAATCCAAACTTTAGCCATTTGTCTAGCCCTCCTGCTGTTTATTTTTAATACCATTAAATTCTTTCTTTATATTTAATATCCTTCAATAAAGGTAAAGCTTTTTAATGAACGAATAATATAATATTATATAAAAATGGTCTGTAATATAGTAAACACATTGTTTTTGCGGCATAATTTTTTCTTGTTTTTTTGTATCGTTACGCGTTACGAGAGCAAATATAACCCTAAATATTCGAGGTGATTTAAATGTTAGACAGCAAAAAAAGGCTTATACTGGTAGTCCATGGCAGTAGAGATCCTGCATGGCTTTTGCCATTTAAAAAACTGGAACATATCCTTAAAGAAGAGATGGGAGAACATACTGTTCGTCTTGCCTGTATGCAGTTTGTATCCCCGAGTATTGAAGAAACAGGGGAAGAAGCAGTTAAAGGCGGGATTTTTAATCTTTCTTTTCTCCCCCTCTTTATGTCCACAGGAGGCCATGTGGAAAGGGATATACCGGTAAAGATAAAATCTCTCAGAGAGAAATGGCCCGAATTAAACATTGAAATTCTTCCTCCACTGGGGGAACATCCGAAGTTTATTCAACTTGTGAGAGAAATTGTTAAAGAAGCATTATGAATAAAAAAAGAGTAAGATTGATTAAAGAAGGATATGAGAATAGCAAACCTGTTCTTTACTGGATGAGCCGTGAGCAGCGTGTCAATCATAACTGGCCTCTTTTATTTGCCCTGTCTCTTGCTCTGGAGAAGAAAAGTCCTCTTTATGTGGTGTTCTGTCTTGTTTCTGATTTTCTTCATGCTCCGTCACAGGCCTATAGTTTTATGCTTAAAGGCCTTATGGAAGTAGAAAAAACTCTTTTAAAGAAAAATATTCCCTTTTATTTACTTTCAGGTAAACCGGAAGAACAGATCCCTGAATTTATAAAAAATTTCAATGCAGGCACTCTTGTAACTGATTTTGACCCTCTGAAAATCAAGAAAGAGTGGAAAATATCTGTATGTCATAGAATTAATATTCCCGTTTATGAAGTAGACGGAAGAAATATTGTTCCCTGCTGGATTGCTTCGGAAAAAAGAGAATTCGGTGCTTATACTATAAGGCCAAAAATTTATAGACTATTACCGGAATTTTTAGATGAATTTCCGGAAGTAGAGAAACATCCTTTCTGCGGAGATATGATAAAGAATGACTGGACTGTTATCATGAGAAATTTTCATGGATGTTTCTATAAATGTGATCGAGGGGGAGAAAAAGAAGCATATAGCCTGTTCAGTCATTTCCTTGCAGAAAAACTGTCCCGTTATGCTGAATATAGAAATGACCCGACTGAAGACGGACTTTCCAATATGTCTCCATATCTTCATTTCGGACAGATTTCTTCCCAGAAAATGGCGCTTGACACATACAGAAATGCTTCTGATTTAAAAAGTTCCGACTCTTTTCTGGAAGAACTTATTGTAAGGCGAGAGTTGTCAGATAATTTCTGCTTTTATACCGAACATTATGATTCTTTTGACTCTTTCCCGGATTGGGCAAGAAAAACCCTGAATCTTCACAGGCATGATAGAAGAGATTATATATATTCCCTTGAAGAATTTGAGTCTGCCGGTACACATGATGACCTGTGGAATGCTGCTCAAAGAGAAATGGCAGAAAGAGGAAAAATGCATGGCTATATGAGGATGTACTGGGCAAAAAAGATTCTGGAATGGACAGATTCTCCGGAAGAAGCTCTGGAAATAGCCATTTATTTGAATGATAAATATGAACTGGACGGAAGGGATACAAACGGATATACTGGCATTGCCTGGGCTATAGGAGGCCTTCATGACAGAGCCTGGGGAGAAAGAGATGTTTTCGGAAAAATTCGTTATATGAGTTATAAAGGGTGTAAAAGTAAATTTAATGTTAAAGCTTATATAGATAATTTCATAACAAAATAAAAAGACGAGATCTTAAGAATCTCGCCTTTTTTATATATCAATTAAACATTAATATCTTCTATCGTCTCTGTTAAAACGACCGCCGCCGCTTCTGAAATTTCTTCCGCCGCCGTTACCGCCGGTTTTTCTTCCGCCGCCCTGTCTTTCTCTTGCTTCGTTCACTATAAGACGTCTTCCGTCCACTTCTTTTTCATTAAGAGTTTCTATTGCAGAATTACCTTCTTCGTCTGTTCCCATTTCTACAAAAGCGAAACCTTTTGAACGGCCTGTGTCTCTGTCAACGATTAATCTTATGGAGTCTACTGCTCCAAATTCTGCGAATAACTTCTCGATTGTGCTTTCATCTGTATCATAAGACAGATTTCCTACATAAATATTTTTTGCCATAAATGATGGCTCCTTCCTCCAGATTTAACTGGATATTATAATACTTCAGGCTATTTATATCGAAGCTCGTCATAACCGTGAAGTCTTATAATTTCAGGAACCTTCCGGTAAGGAGACTTTCTCATAAACAACTCAACTCTGCTATTATAACACATAAAAAAAAAAAATATAGTCCCTGGCTTACAATTTTTTAAATTTTTTTTTTAATTTCCTATTTCAATCCCGATTACACTGTATCCCTGGCCGAAAATAAATTTTATACCGGCATAGCTTAAATATACTCCAAAGGTCGAAGGAAGTACATTTTTTAAATAATTATACTGGGTAGTTTCGCTTAATAAAACCTCTGTACCGTCATAGGCTTTTCTTACATCTTCAATTCTTGAGCCTACTTTTATGTTTTTCCTTGTCTGATAGGATGGACTTGTTGTTATGACATTGGCCAGAGCCTGACCTCCGCTGAAATATAGAATGAGACCCTGACTCGTGTAATAGCAGACTACAGATGAGGCATTCTTATTATCTTCAGTTCTTGCCGGATTTCCAAGGGCACTTTTTACCTGTTCCATAGATACTCCACCGAGTTGAAAGGGGCCTACTCTGTTTGATTCGATTATATTGTCCGCTCCCTGCTGCTGTCCCTGTTGCTGTCCCTGCTGTTGTCCCTGCTGCTGTCCCTGCTGTCCCTGTAAAATTTTGCTTTTATATGACTGGGCAGTTTTATTATTCGGGTCTAGAGATAAAATTTTATCATAACAGGTTACTGCTTCATTATATCGTCCCAGGGCATACAGTGCATTGCCTTTATTGGTCCATGCTCTTATATTATTTGCATCCACACCTATAGCTGCATCATAGTATTTGATAGCTTCTGCATATTTTCCCTGAGAATAGAGCTGATTTCCGTATTTAATCCAGTCATCTGCACTTTCAGCTTTTGCAGGTAAGATATAAACCATTCCTATTATAAAAATCATAATAATTATAATGAATTTTTTTGACATAAGTTAACCTCCTGAAATATTGAATTTGTTTATATTATATCATAGATAGTGTCCTTTTACGACAGGTAGATTTACGTTTAGATGTATAACGATTTTAAAATTCATAGCCTCCGAAGATATTATTTTTGAAGTAATTGTAAGATTCCTTCATTATGTCAAGAGATTCTCTTAAATACTCATATTCCGGCGTGTTTTTAGCTGTGTTACCCAGGATCTCTTCCATTTCCTCCATTTTACTTCTAAATCTGGAAGGGTTACTTACATATTCCTGAAATGTTTCTGCATAATGTTCGTCTTTATTTTCCCTGGCATATTTTTTTACAGCCACTTTCCCCTCTGCATCTAACAGAGGATGGGATTCCACATAGGGGTCATATCTGTCATATAAAGGATTGTCTTCATCTGGGCTTCCCGGCCTGTGTCCTTCTCCTGTTGCTTTTTCTTCCAGTTCTTTTGCTCTTTCAGTTATACTCTTTCCCCTGGAGTCTACCATTGGAGCAAGAGGATTTTCTACCTGTTCGTTTGTGTCGGAAACTGCATGGCCGTATTCATGAACTGCAGTTCTTCCCATTTTTTCAGGAGGTATTTCTTTCCCGCCAGGATCGTATTTAAATATTTCTATACAATCTGATTGATTATGATATATACCAAGGGCATCCCCTCCCAGCAGAGAAGGTCCATGCCCCCCGCCCCATCCTATCAGTCCGGTTTGTATCATTACCGGCCTGTCTCTATCTGTAACGGCTACAGTCAGGTTTTTTGGCCTTTTCTCAGGCAATACTCTGGATGCAGTTCTTTCCAGGTTCTGCATTATCCTTATTTCTTCATCTGCAGTAAGTAGATTGTGTGAATCAACCCATCTTATGCCCAGGGCCTGAAGTTTTTTCTTCTGTTCATTTAATGCCGGATTTGTAGCATCGGCCAGTTCTTTCTCCACTTCTTCTTTCTGTGCCCCCACCCTGTCAAATGGTATAGAAAGAGTCTTTTTTTCTCTGTCATAATTCATATCATAATGGGCCGGTTCTTCTCCGGCCATTCTGCATGTCTTTCTGGCATCGGCAGATGTTATATTAATACCGGTCAGACCTTCAGGAAGTTTCTCATCCAGTGAAGCAAGAAGTTCTGTCAGCCTTTCTCTGTTGGCTTCTATAAGCTGTTTTTTCCCCGTCTCTTTCTGTTCTTCTGTAATACCTGTAAATCCTGCATATATTGAATCATCTATATTTACTTCCAGGTTCCTTCCTGAAGGGAGAGTTAGTAGATGATAATTTTCTTCTCCGGAAGATTTTTTACTTCCGGGAGAACCTGTATCGGTCAATGTTCCCTGGCCGGTAACAGTGGAGAAATTATTATCTTTTTGATATAAATCGTATGTTGCCCCCAGATGTCTGTTTAATGTTTCCGGATTTAAAGTATTATCACCGCTATTATTTATTTCTTTTTTCCCTGTGACAGATGAGGACGGTGATAATAAATAACCTCCTATCTGTGGCGTAATGGGTATATTACCACCGAGCATGATTTTATACCTCCAGTATATATTTTTATATCTTTTATCTTACTATCACGTTAAAAAAGTTTTTTGTAAATGGTAATTTATAAATAAATTTTTTTGACTGTGTCATAGTTTTTGTTTGAGTGAATCTGCCTGGCATAAAAAAACATTATCAATATTGAATTAATAAGTTATGACTGCTATACTCTTTACTGAGGTGAGAATAAATAATACATAACTGCTCTCGTGACGCGTAACGCGTGACGCGTGACGGGGAGGAAGACCTTTATTATATGCTTATGCTAAGGTCAATAAATAAAGAGATTTTTCATGAGAGGTGACATGTTATGATAAGATCTGTTATATTAATATTAACCATATTTGTATTTACTTTTCCTCTAGTGGCTTCAGACGATCCTTTATTACACAGGGATGCCGGTCTTGAAGCCTATAAGCATTACAGATTTGATACGGCAAGAGAAGAATATGAGAAAGCTCTTTCCCTGTATCTTTCTTCAGGAGATCTTAACGGAGCCGGCGAGTGTTATCTTTCTATGGGAGAAGTATATTTTTCTCTCTGTCTTTATGAAAATTCTCTTTCCTCTTACAATAACGGCTGTGAGATTTTTAAGAAATTATCAAAAAAAGACAGGGAAGCATCTTCATTGATAAGTAAAAGTCAGGTTTATCTTAATCTCAGACTCTATGAAGAATCGTTAAGAGCCTGTAAAGGTGCTATGTTATTATATGAAGACATTTCGGATAAGAAAGGTATAGCTGTCTCTTTATCTCATACCGGTGATATTTACAGTGAACTCGGACTCTACCCGGAGTCTTTAAAATGTTATACAGACAGTCTGTCAATGTTTATTGAATTAAATGATATAGAGAATATAGGCCTTCTTCTATGCAAAACAGGTGAAGATTATATCAAATCCGGCGATAAGGAAACGGGTCTGCAAAAACTTCAGGAAGCTTTGAATATAGCAAAAAATTCTCCTTCCATAAGTTATGAGCTTTTAATGAGAACCGGTGATATATGTCAGGAATATGGTTATTATGAAGAAGGTCTTTCAAAATACAGGGAAGCAAGAAAAGTGGTTAAAGATATGGGAGATACCGTTAAGGAATATAAAGCTTTACGTGAGATTGCCAGAACCAGTCTCCTTAAAGGCGATGACGAAGGGGCTCTCGGTATATATGATAAGGTTATGGTTATCGCAAAAGAGGCAGGTGACAACGGCGGAAGAATAGATGGACTCTTTAATGTGGCATTACTTTATGATAAGCATGGCCGCACAGATGATTCTATAAAAGCCTATAAAGAATGTCTGGATTTTTATAAATCTGCCGGTAACCCTTTCGGTACGGTAAAAACACTTCAGAACCTCGGTTCTATTTATGAAAAAACCGGTTCTGCCGCACTGGCAGAAGAATGTTACAGGGAATCTATAGAAGAACTTGAGAAAATAAGGGGAGAAATAAGGCTTGAAGAATTTAAGGAATCCTTCAGTGAAAAATTTATGCCCTATTACAGGCATATAATTAATTTTTTGATCAAAGAGGGAAAATATAAAGAAGCTTTTTACTATCTGGAAATGGCAAGGGCACGATCACTTCTCGATGCCATTACGGGAGCGAGAGTGGATATAAAAAAAGGTGTAAAGCCGGAACTGCTGGAAAAAGATAAAAAACTTCAGTCAGAGATGAATTATCTTCAGTCTGCTCTCGTACGTGAGAATTCCGCTACAAAACCAGATGAAGAATATATTAAAGAACTTCAGGGAAAACTTCTTAAAAAAAGGGAGGATTTTAAATCTCTTCAACAGGAATTACTGCTGTCTGGCCCTTCTTATTCATTCCTTACAGGTATAAAAAAGCCTCTTACGCCTGACGAATTACAGAAAAAGGTTTTAAGTGAGAAACAGTTTATCCTTGAGTATTTCATAAAGAGTGATAAACTGGATGTGTGGGTAATAGGAAAAAATTCTTTTTCCTTTGTAGAAATACCTGTCTCATCTGATGAATTGAATAAAAAAATTGAAGATTTCAGGAAACCCTTTGAAGAGTTGAAGGGTAAAGAAAGTGTATTTATTGATATTTTATCTAAATGTGATACTACGAATTTATCTGAACTTTATTCTATAATATGTAAACCTGTTATAGAGAAGATATCCATACCTGACAATAGTGAACTCTTTATAGTTCCTGACGGAATACTTTATTATCTGCCCTTTGAGGCACTTGTAACAGAAGAAGGGAAAGAGGGTGACAGTAAAATTACTTTTTCCCGTTTTTCAGCAAATAAATATTTAATTGAAAAATACAGTATTTCCTATATACCTTCTGCTACTCTGCTGGACCCTTCTTTAAGAGAAAAGAAAGAAAAACCCGCCGGTACGTTCCTTGCTTTTGGTAATCCTGATTTTACAGTTACTCCCGATGTCCGGATTATACCGGGAATGAATAATTTTATCAGGCTTCAGGGAGGAGATAATTCTTATTTTGCTCCTCTTCCCAGTACTGAGAAACAGGTGAGAAATATATGTGATATGTTCAAAAAAACAGGCAAATCAGAGGTTTACACGGGCATCAATGCTACTGAAGGGAATGTAAAGAGTAAAGTTTCCGATTATAAATACCTTCTTTTTGCAACCCATGGATTTTTAGACGAAGAAAATCCCATGTATTCAGGTCTTGTCTTTACCCTTAAAGGAGCTACAGATGAAGATGGTTTTCTGAGAGCCATGGAGATCCTGAATTTGAATTTAAAATCCGATCTTGTAGTGCTCAGTGCCTGTGAAACAGGGCTGGGAAAAATCAGAACCGGAGAAGGTGTCATTGGGCTTACAAGATCTTTTATGTATGCCGGTTCTCCTTCTGTTGTCGTAAGTTTATGGAGTGTTGAAAGTGCCTCTACTGCCAGGTTGATGGAGATATTTTATAAAAATCTCATGTCATCTATGACAGAAGCTGAAGCTTTGAGAAAGGCAAAGATTACTCTTATGAAGGAAACTGAAGTAGTTGAAGGGAATAAGTTAAGTTATTCCCACCCTTTCTTCTGGGCTCCTTTTGTACTGGTGGGAAAGTAACAGGCGTGACGGATAGGGCTTCACTACTAACTGACGGTCATGACCGGGAAGATCAAAACGAAGAATGAGAATCTGTTCTTCCCGTCACGTGTTACGCGTTACGCGTCACGA
>JAKPQU010000540.1 GCA_029555925.1 Bacillota bacterium | reverse complement strand
GTTCGACCACTTCCGGAATACCTCCTACATCACTTGCCACAACGGGCACACCTGTAGACATACCCTCCAGTATTACAAGGCCGAAACTTTCCGTTTGAGAAGGAAGTAGCAGGAGATTTGCCGCATTTATTACAGGTACAATGTTTTTAATTACACCCATAAAATGGACATCTTTTTTCATTCCCAGTTCCTGTACAAGCTCAGATGCCCTGGTTTTATCAGGGCCGTCACCTACCATCAAAAGTGTGGCAGGTATTTCTTTCCATATATAGTAGAAGGCTTTTATTACATCTTCTATGCGTTTTACAGGACGGAAATTTGAAATATGCACGATTACTGCTTTGCCACAGCAACAGAAAGGAGCAAGGCATCTCGGAAGAGGCATATGCCCCGTACCTGTATCGAAGAAATTATAAATAACTTCAACCCTGCCGCAATCTACGTCGAAATGGCGGCATACTTCATTTTTCAGGAACTGTGATACTGCCGTTACTGCGTCGGAATTTTCTATTGCATAATTTGTTATAGGTCTGAAAGAGGCATTGTTTCCCACAAGTGTTATGTCCGTCCCATGAAGGGTTGTTATAACTTTAAGAGGTCTTTCTTTCTTTAAAATATCCCTTGCCAGAATGGCTGCAATGGAATGGGGAATAGCATAATGGACATGCATTATGGAAATATCTTTTTCCTTTACTACTTCCACCATTTTACTTGCCAGTGCCAGTGTATAGGGAAAATATTTCATGAGAGGATACTGGTCTACTGTTACTTCATAATAGGATACATTATCATTTATTTCATCCAGTCTAAACGGGAGATCATAACTGATCATTGATACGTCATGCCCCCGTCTTCCCAGGGCTTTGGCAAGTTCTGTCGCTACTACTCCACTTCCTCCATGGGTTGGGTAACAGTTAATTCCTATATTCATTTTATCATCTCCTGCCCTGAATTGTTATTATCTATTATTATACCCTATATCAGGTCTATTTCAAGATAGTTTTTATGAACTATTATCCATTAAGACCATCTATAGAGAATGAAACTTCAATTCTGTAAAATCATCTACTTCCATATGGGCTCTTATAAAGAAAGGTTCACCGTATTTTTTACCTATGAGTGAACCGTAGTGTTTGTTTCTGTTTAAAATCTTCCACTGATGTTCTTTAGAGGTAAGTCTTGTCTGAGGGTATGAAGTGTCATCCGGTTTAAGCTGTGTTTCATAGGCGTATATTGCTCTTATTTTCTGTTCAAATTGTTCTGTAATATCTACTATAAAGGTTGGTTTAAATTCAACCCATCCCAGGTAATAAATTATTTTTGTAGGTCTGTGATAATCCTGTCCCGTATCAATTCTTGCCAGTCCTGCAAGAAAGGAAGACTCATAAACCAGCTGTGATGTATTGTAGTGATCTGGGTGTCTGTCTCTGTAATAATGAACCATAATAATATCAGGCTTATATTTTCTGATAGCCTTTATTACTTTGAGTTTGTTTTCTTTAGTTGTAGAAATAAATCCGTCTTCAAGACAGAGATTTTCTCTTCCGTCTATGCCCATAATCTGGCTTGCAGCAGCGCATTCCTTTTCCCTTGTTTCCACAGTTCCTCTTGTTCCGAGTTCACCTCTTACCATATCACAGCATATTACCCTGTGGCCCTGCTGTTTTAATTTTATAAGGGTACCTCCGCAGGTAATTTCTATATCATCAGGATGGGCACCGAAGGCCATAATAGTTTGTTGTTTCGTAATAATTCCTCCTTATGTTCGTGAGTCGTGAGACGTAAGCCGTGATGCGTGATGCGTTATAATCGTGACGCGTAACGCGTGAAAGGTGATGTTGTAATGTATAATACGTGGTTGGCCTTTATTAAACGCCTCTGTGACTCACTATTCACGACTTACTTTTCATCATTCACTTTTCACATTTCACTCTTCACTTATAACACAATGTTTAAAATTCATAACATCTTTATTATGTAACAATATATTGATAAAAGATTCGATTCCATAGTAATTAAAAAAATGAGTTACAGGGAAGACTCTTTCCTGGAGTTTTCCCTGCGGCATAAGTGAATTGCCGAGTTCTCTTAATTCTTTTCTGGAATAGCCCTGTCTGGACATTACTGCTTTAATGGTTTTATCTTCCAGTTTGTTCAGGGCATTCAATGCTGTATTCAGAGTATGTTCGTTTGTTTTTACAAGATTTGGCTCTATGTTATGCAGATGATACGAGAGTTTTTCTATTTCTGCTCTTACTTTTTCCTTTACTTCTGCAAACAGAGAAGTTTCCTTTTCAGGTCTGAGTCTTTCGAAGTAATCATCAAAGTTTCCTCTGAATATTTCTTCAACGGTTATATTGTATTTGTTCATACAGTTTCTATCTTTATTAGATATAAAGGTATAACTCTGTCTGGGTATGATTACCGCCTGATCTACATTGAAATATTCATATATATGTTTAATCTGTCCCTGATAGCAGAGTTCACCGCTTCCGACAATACTGGCTATATTGGGGAGCAGATAATCTGCAACTACGGGACGTAGCAGTGCATCAGGGGAAAACCTTTCCGGTTCTGCTTTATTTATATAAAAATCCGGGTTTTTGACCCTGATACGATTGAAATTTTCATCGTAAACAAATAAACCGATATTCTCTATGGCAGCAGCATAACCGCACCGACGGAGTTCGCTGTTTACTGTCTCAAGTAATTTATTCATCTCATCGTAGTTTTTAAGCATGTTTGTGAACAATTCTCCTGCCACAGGCCGTAGTATTTGAGGTTCTATAACGACAAGACCGTATTTCCCGAATAATCTGCTCCAGAATTTTGCTATCCATGAGGAGTATTTTTTATCCTGAGATGGGAGAAAGAGATTTTTTATTGACTTTCTGTGTTGCGAGAGATGGAGATGCTGGAAATAAGCCTCTGTGATGCTGGATATTTCTTCTGACATAGGAATATCGTAAACGGATCTTCCTTTATTATGCCAGTCAAATTTTATTTTTCCGATTTCTCCGTCTTTTATAAAATTTACATGATTGATTTCTTCAAAATCATGATCCTCCGATGCGAGCCAGAAGAGAGGTACAAAATGAAAATCAGGAAAATCTCTGTTTAATTGTTCCGAAACATTTAT
>JAKPQU010000536.1 GCA_029555925.1 Bacillota bacterium | reverse complement strand
CAGCTTATATCATGCTACTTTACATTATAATTCAATAAAATATACCTGTGCTGCTGTGATATTTTTTTCTCCGGAACACCAGGCAGGCAGACTACTATGTCTAAAGCTAAATAGTATTAGTTACCGGTATCTTTGACCATTAGATAATCAGGCATTACGATGTTCATTCAAAGGATAATAAGCATTCATTATATTCCATGTATGTGCCATAAGTTCTTCATCCTTTTTGTGGCCGAAACTGCCTGTATCTACAGGAGGAAGAATATTTACTTCTACTGACCCGGGATAAACCCAGAGACCTTTACTGGGGAATAGGGTTGCTGTATTTTTGAGTATAACAGGAATAATAGTGGCACCGGAACGTGCTGCAAGTGTAAAAGCACCTCTCTTGAATTCTCCCAGCGTGTCACTTTCACTTCTGGAGCCTTCCGGAAAAATTACTATATTAGTCCCGTCTTTGACCTTCTGCACAGCATTGAGCAATAATTTTGCAGCAGCTTTAGAATTGGCGCGGTCAATAGGGATATGTCCCGATCTCTGAAGATGCCATCCTATAAAAGGCCAGGAAAAAAGAGATTTTTTTGCGACAAAACGAAAAGAATAAGGTATGGCAGCGAGTAACACCCATATATCGAGATAACTCCGGTGATTTGAAACAAAAATAAAAGGGCCTTTACCGTTAATATTGGAAAGACCGTTTACAGTTAATGCAACTCCTGCCCCCCACAGACATGTTTTCCCCCATATCTGGGCACACCATCTCTGGCTTTCTCCCGAAGAATCAAAAAGAGAGAAAACAAGAGAGAGAGAACTGATACACACAGTGGCTATAATATGAATAACAGCAGTTATATATTTTCTCATAAACTAAAAATTCTATATGATAAAGACAAATCCTTCTATAGAGGTGAGTATAAATATTTACTGACCCGGCCATAAGCATTTAATGAATGCCTTCTTCCCGTCACGCGTTACGCATTAACAGTCACGAGAATTTATATATTATACCAACGGCCATGACCGATTCGGCCACAACGAAGTATGAGAATTTGTTCTTCCCGTCACACGTTACGCGTAAAGATTCTCATATAAAATTGCTTTAATTA
>JAKPQU010000246.1 GCA_029555925.1 Bacillota bacterium | reverse complement strand
GCCATATCCCGGTGGATAGCCGACAGGCTGGCCATATCCCGGTGGATAGCCGACAGGCTGGCCATATCCCGGTGGATAGCCGACAGGCTGGCCATATCCCGGTGGATATGTGTCTGCAGGTGGGCCATAACCCTGGGTATATGTGTCTGCAGGCGGGCCATAACCCTGCGGATAAGTATCTACAGGCTGGCCGTATCCCTGCGGATATGGTGACGGATATCCCTGCGGATAGCCCATATCCTGTGCCTGATAATCCATGAACCCCTGAGGAGTCTGAGGAGGCTGAGGAGTTTCACTACCATATAATCCCGGATAGAGGGACGAAAAATCCTCCTCTCCTCCGGTTCTTGAAGTAAATGCCGGTGAAGATGTTACAGGGGAAGCGGGAGTCTGTGTATAAGGTACATCGGTTGATACCTTCTCAACCTTTTCGGGCTTTTTTTCTAATATTTCCGGTTTTTCTATATCTTTCTGAAGAACGCTCTGTTGCTCCTGTTTAATACCTGATTTAGCCGTTAAAATATCAGGAGTGGAAACTTTTTCCTCTATATCTTCTTCATAAGAACTTCTGGTTTTTTGTTTATAAGTAGTAAACTCGGTGTCATCCTGAGATTTTCTAAAATAATTCCATTTACGGCTTTCTTCAACCATTGTGGCAGATTTTTCTTTTATAGATGAAAGAAGACTGAGTTCTTCAGAAACTTTATCTTTTGGCACGGGAGGTTTAGGAAGGGGTGTTGTTTCTCTTTTAGTTTTAATAGGAGATGTCATTTCTTTATAGGCCAGTTTTTTCTCCATTTTTTTACTTAAAGGAGTTTTAGAAAGACTTTCAAATTTCTTAGTAATTTTTACAGGTGCTTCAGGAATAGTTTCTGTCTTAATTTCTGATTGTGCTGCAATATTTCTTGTATATCTGCTGTCAGATGAAGCTCTGCCTAAATCAGTAATAGAAACAACACCTTCTATTTTTGAAGGTGTTTCCTTCTCTTCCGGAATTTTCCCGAGATCTCCACTTTTAACTTTCAATTCCACAGTGTCCAGCTCATCGTCTATAAGTTCTTCTGCCTTTCCCGCAGTTCCATCAACTTTGGATTTGAAAAAAGCCCATTTCGCTCCGTCCTGTTTATCTTCCCATTTACCTCTAAAATAAGCTTCTGCAATCTGACTTTCTTTATCTATTTTGACCTCTTCTGTTTCTTCTCCCTGGCTTAATATAGGGCTGAATAGTTTCTCTTTTACTTTATCGGTCCAACTTTTTTTAGGGGTTTTTTTAGACATACTATCACCTTTGAAGAAATAAAACCTTTTATTCGATAAGCAGGTTATCTCCACCTGAGGTTCCTCAGGTGGAGAACCGGATTAAGCTTCCCTTTCTTTAAAAAGAAAATGCATCTATTATTTCCTGTTGTTTTCTTTTTATAGTTAATCTTACTATGCCAAGATTTGCTTCTTTGGAAGCAAAAATGGCAAGGACTACATCTTTCCCAACCTGCTGTAAAATGACTTTTCCTTCGTCATATTCCAGGACAACTCTTTCTAAAATGCCCTTCTTGAATTCTTCTCCTACCATTTCTGCAGAACTTAATGCTCCAGAGGCTACTGCGCCTAAAGCATCCATATCACTTCCTACATCATCTTCCTTTATTCCTGCACTTGCCAGTAATAATCCGTCTTTATCAGAAGCAACTGCTGCTTCAACTCCAGGGACACTTAATAATTCTTCCAATACCTGTTCTGGTGAGGACGCCATTGTTAAAACCTGCTTTTGCTAACAAAAACAGGCATTCCCTCCTTTCACTAAAAAAAATTATTTCATTATTTTTTTCGTTTTTTCGGAAACTTTTTTATTATTAAATATTATTTATTCCGGATAAAGTTCTTTTTCCAGTTCTGGTATTACAGCACCCATTTTTTTTCTTGCCAGTCCGAGACTTGCACTGTCATCAAGAAATAAAATTAGAGCATAATTATCTCTTATCATTAAGGATATGATACTATAAGCATCAAATGATATAATAAGTTCTCTTACAGGACCCATTTTGAGATCCTCTGCCAGAGAATTGGCTATTTTAAGAATTATTGCCAGCTCTCCTCTCACAAAGGCAGGATCTGAAATAGTTTTCCTTGTACTGACTTCTATCTCTTCACCTTTGAGACTTATTATTATGCCGGCAAGTGCACCTTTTACATATCCCAGTAACTGTGATATGACTTTTATCTTTTTTTCTGCCATAATGACCTACCTTCCAAATTAATTTGCCAGATTAATTTTGTTTATATAAAGAACGAACAAGTTCCAGTTCACCGGGCTTATCTACATTTATTCCTATTTCAGTGTAAGGAGTTACTATAGATATAGTTTTACATTTAAATAAATCTGAAGTCCTTATTTCCAGATCTTTTCTTGTAGCCTGTCCTGTCGCAATTTTTAGCAATGTTGTTGCCCCCAGCATTCTTGCCATTTCCAGAGGATTTTTTCTTTGCTGTGTCATTTTATCCATAAGTTCTGTTCTGTATTTATCACATATTTCAGGTTTTAACATTACCAGTCCGCCGCCACAGAAGATACCATCTTTTAACTTTATATAAGTATTTCTGGCATCTGGAAATTTTTCCACCATATCTTCTTTACGTAAAATAGAATAATAATATTCTCCGTCTGTTTCATAACACCTTCTCACGAAATCGTCTACTGCTCTGGCTGTTAATAGAGGCAGATCTGCCATAACCAGAAGTAATCTCTGAGTATCTGCCGGTATATATTTCAGGCTATTCACTACTGTCTGAACAAGGCTTTCTCCGCTGTCTTCTATTACAGTTACGGAAATATTCTTTTTTACCTGCTCCGTTACAATATTTTCAGGTATCATCAATATTATTTCTTCTATGAGGGAAGCTTTTTTTAAAGCCTCTATGACATATTCTACCATAAAGCGATTATTTATTTCTATAAAAGCTTTATTAAAGGTATTTTCTCCGTAATCTTTAAAAGAGCTATCCAGTTTACCGCCTGCCAGTATTACAGCTTTTACAGGGTTCATATTATATTCCTTCATTGATAATCGTGACGCGTGACGCGTGATGCGTGACGCGAGGAATAAGATTGTGTTATCCGGTAATTATTTATTAATATTTTCCGACTGTTTTCGTTATAAAACAGGATTCTTTAAATTCTTTTTTTATTTTTTCTGCTTTTTCTAATTCTTTTGTTAAAGCAAAAATTGAAGATCCACTTCCTGATAACAGATGATCCTTTATACCGAGCATATCCAGTTTTTCTTTTATGGTTTTTATTACCGGATAGTGTTTCTCCAGTATATCTTCAAAGCTATTGAATAATAGATTTTTACCTGTTAAACTATTAATATTGCTGATAAAATTTTCCACATTTACACACTGCTTTATTCCGGGCTTCCATTGTTTATATGCCCATCCGGTAGATATGGATATGTCAGGTTTGATTACAACTACCCATAAATCAGGTGTAGGAAGAAAAGCTACTAATTTTTCCCCTCTTCCTTCTGCCAGGACAGTACCACCTTCCAGCAGGAAAGGAACATCTGATCCAATAATGGCTGCAGCCTGTAACATTTCATAAGATGTCAGATTAAGTCCCAGTAATTTATTTAATCCTCTGATAGTAGCCGCACCATCACTGCTACCACCACCGAGCCCTGCAAATACAGGAATATTCTTCTTCAGAATTATATTTATCCCTTTATTATATCCTGAAATTTCTTTAATAAGTTTTGCTGCTTTATATATCAGGTTATTTTCATCGCATGGTAAATTACTATCCGGGCAACTGATAGTTATACCCTTATCTGTTTTTTCTAAAATTAACTCGTCTGCAAGGGAAATAGTCTGAAAAACAGTTTTTATTTCATGATAACCATCAGATTTTTTTTTTATTATCTCCAGAAACAGGTTAACCTTGGCAAAAGCTTTTTCTGATAGGGAAATCAATTAACATGCCCCTTAAATTAATCACTAATTCCCATACGGGAATTAGTGATTTTTATATTTTAGATACTTGGCATAAGAAAGTCGCCACCAAAGGAGACTGCATTATCTTTACTTTCAACTTTTTTGTCCCCTTCTATTTCTATAATCATTTTTGTCAGAGTATTAACAGACTGACCTGTAGGAAGGGTCATCCAGGTTTTTGTTTCTGCAATTGATTTTACAAGTCTTCCTTCATTGTGATCAAAATAGGTTGTTCCTGTTACCAGTATAGTTTGAGTCACATCTTCCTGAAGAGGTATGGTGGTTTCAGGAGTAGAAACATTGATTTTGGAACATTCACGATTCTTCATTTTTTCGAAAGCTTCCAGTGTATGATTGGTTTTCAGGACAACTGTTTTATCTGTTCCCGGTATTTCTATTGTACTTTCACCTGACCAGTTTTCACCTATACCTACCTGATTTTCAGGGAAGGAAGCATGAGTCTGTCCGCTGCCTGCTCCTCCTGCACCAAGTTGAGACACCTCTCCATTTTTCTTCATTTTCATAGGGATAGTCTGTCCTACGCTGGGAACAGGGATTTCTTCTCCATCTCTTTTTAAAGAAGCAGAATCTATAGATACTTCCACTTTCATTGAACCATCAGGAAATACACTGCTTATAGTCTGGGTTGTCATCATTTCCATGACGGAGGATATACTTTTTGTCTGCCCTTCTTCTGTTATTTCCGTGCTGGATTCTACAAGAGTTTTATATTTCGATACATCACCCTGTTTTAATTTGTACTCCAGCTTTACTTTTTTCCCGTTCATTATTTTGTCCCTTCCTTTCAAAAAATATCTACCTATTAATTTAGAGATTAAGATGAAACAAACAGATAGTTTTTATAATTTCAAACAAAATTCGACAGTTGCTTTTTTTTTCCTGCTAGTGTATATTTTTTATTATATTATTTATAGTGTATGTCATAACTTTAATTAGAGTGAAAAGTGAAAAGTGAAAAGTGAAAAGAATGGTAATTTATTCACTATTTACTACTCATTTTTCATTCCTTCTTGATTATAATTTGTTATGAAATTAGCTATAAAATGTTTAAGGAGGAAAACATGGAAAGGACGTTATTAATAGTTAAACCTGATGCGGTGCAGAGAGGTTTGATTGGGAAAGTTATATCCAGATTTGAAGAGAAAGGACTTAAGCTGGCGGCTCTCAAACTTATGAAACTGTCTTCTGAAAAGGCAGGAGAATTATATGCCCCTCATAAGGGAAAGAGTTTTTATGAACCGACTGTTCAGTTTATGACATCTTCTCCTCTGGTAGCTATGGTACTGGAAGGCAGGATGGCTATAGGGCTGGTTCGTAAGATTATTGGAGCCACAAGACCGGAAGAAGCGGCGCCTGGAACATTAAGAGGTGATTTCGCTACAAGTGTGCAGTTGAATATAGTTCATGCTTCTGACAGTCCTGAAAATGCAGAAAGAGAAATTTCTATATTTTTTGATAGGAATGAAATTTTTGAATATAACGTAGTTTCTGAAATATGGAGCGGAAATAAAGAGGAATCGGGGATTAGGGCGTGACGCGTGACGCGTGACGGGTAAAGCATGACCTGTCACGCGTTACCGCTAACATGTTATAATGTTTTAACGTGGAAACAAATACTGAAACAAACGGAACTTTATATATATGTGGCACTCCCATAGGTAATCTGGAGGATATAACTTTTCGTGTCATCAGAATACTCGGGGAAGTAGATTTTATTGCTTCTGAAGATACGAGAAGAACAGTTAAGATTTTAGAAAAATATAATATAAAAACACCTCTTACAAGTTATCATAAATACAGCAGCAGGGGTAAAATCGATCAGATCATGGGCTGGCTTAAATCAGGTAAGAATATAGCTCTTGTGTCAGATGCCGGCATGCCCGGTATATCAGACCCGGGAGAAGAACTTATAGCCAGGTGCATAGAAGAAGAAGTTCCCCTGATTGCTGTTCCCGGACCGTCAAGTCTTACAACGGCTATTGTTTTATCAGGTCTTCCATGTGATGTCTTTGTATTTGAAGGATTTTTACCGAGAGATGGTAAAAGCAGAAGAAAAAAACTCAGGGATTTGAAAAACGAAACGAGAACAGTTGTATTTTTTCTCTCTCCCCACAGAGCCTGTGATGATTTAAAAGATATTCTTGATATATGGGGAGACAGAAGACTGTTTTTGGGCAGAGAACTTACGAAAAAATTTGAAGAATGCTGGCGCGGGAAAATTTCTCTGTTAATAGATTTGTTGAAAGATAGAGAGATCATTGGTGAGATTACACTTGTTGTTGAAGGTTGTTCAGGAAAAGAAGAAGTTTACCCAGTAAGTGAAGAGGAAATCAAGAAACAGATTAGAATATTTTATTCCGAAGGTTTTTATGGTAAAGAAGCAATCAAGAAAGTAGCTTCTGCTACAGGTGTTTCAAAGAATGATATATATAAAATTTATCTTTCTATAAAGGATGAATTGGGTGAGTCGTGAAGAGTGAAGAGTGAAGAGTGAGTTGTGAAGAGTGAAAGGGATACTTACGCGTTACGCGTTACGCGTCACGATTATCACGTATCACGCATTACGATTTAATGAAGAGGTGACTTTTTTGTTCGGAGTTAATTTAGATCTTATTGATCTGATTGAAAGGGAATTTAAAGACAGAGAAGATTTTTTTAAAAACCTATCAGATGGTGATGTGAGACAGGATTTAGCCTGCCGTATGGCAGACAGGCAGATAGATTCTATTTCTGATATGTTGCCCGATAAATGGAAAAAACTCTGTCGCTCCATGCTCGTAAAGGTAATGGATTTTATTCTGGTTCATTACCTGGAAAAAAAGGAAAAACTTTCATTGACAGACGGGCTTTTACTGTTTCACCAATCCTCTGAATGGATTGAACATGCGAAAGAATTTTTGTTGACCTGCGATGTAATCGGTGAAAGAGGACACATACTTCTTGATTGCCTTGATGCTCATAGAGAAGGCAGTTATAACCTTTCTGTGCCGGTTCTTCATATTCAACTGCTGGGACTTCTGTCTGAGGTTTCTTTTAAACCGAAGATTATGAAAATGGAAAGCGGTATTATCCCGGGCACGGGACAGAATATAAAGATTACAGGCCTCTGTATAAATATACCTGCAAAAGGGAAGATGAAATTTTTAGATGATACGGCCTCGGAAATATTGCAGGGGATTGACAAATTTGTAGTCAGTAAGAGGGGAAATATTCTTTCCGGCTCAGAAATATTTTATGGTACAGTAGCAAATTCTACCGAGATGGTGATGTTTTTACATATACTTCTTCTGGCTCTTGGTATGGAGTAGGATTCCCAGCAAAAATGAAACTGTCTGTTGTAAAAAAACGCTATCCTATTGGATTTAAGGAATTTTTCTGGTATAATATATAGAAAATTTAGAGAGTCTAAGTACCGTAACAGGTAAAAGGGTATTCGTAAAAAGCTTCTGACTGGCAGGCTCTGGAGAAGAAAAATTAGTTTTTTCTATAGTATTAGAAATTAACCAGTGGTTAATTTATTGTCTGTAAAACAAATTAAATAAGGCAAATTATTTTTCTTTGTAAGAGCCTGTCAGGCATAAGCTGATAAAATGGTTACTAATTTATCTGGATCGGTACTAAGTACCGTAACAGGTAAAATGGTATCCGTAAGAAGCTTATGCCTGGCGGGCTCTGGAGAAGAAAAATTAGTTTTTTCTATAGTATTAGAAATTAACCAGTGGTTAATTTATTGTCTGTAAAACAAATTAAATAAGGCAAATTATTTTTCTTCGTAAGAGCCTGTCAGGCATAAGCTGATAAATGGTTACTAATTTACCTGTAGCGGTACTAAGATGTTTTGTGTAAGTATACCATGAAACATGGCTTTAACAGAGATATACACGAAATTTATGACATAGTCAGAATTTTTGCGTTACGATTAAAAGGATTTATCCGTTACGCGTCACACGTCGCGCGTCACAATTCATCGGAAAGGTTATAGAATTTAAATGGCTATTATTTGTTCCAACTGCGGTGGATCAAATTATGATGAAAATAATGTCTGTCTTGATTGTGGTTTTTTTGTCAATGGATTACCGGCAGGAACATTACTGGACAACAGGTATGAAATTCTGGAAGCGTTAAAAGCCGGAGGTATGGGGGCCGTTTATCTGGCTTTTGATACGAGATTTCATCAACACTGTGCTGTGAAGGAGATGTTTAATACTTCTTCCGGACAGGGCGGGCAGAAAGATTATATAATCAAACGCTTTATGGAAGAAGCTAAATTACTTGCCGGTTTAAATCATCCGTCCATACCAAGAGTCATAGATTATTTTAATACAGGAGAAGATAAATATTATCTGGTTATGGACTACATAAAGGGTAAGGATTTATACAGTTATATTTTTGAGTCGGGGGAAAAGGGTTTGAGTGAAGAACTTGTACTGGACTGGTCTCTTCAGGTATGTGATGTGCTGGATTATCTGCATACCCAGCCAAGGCCAATATTGCACAGGGACTTAAAACCGTCCAATCTTATCCTGAGAGATAGTGACAGCCGTATAATGCTCATAGATTTTGGGCTGGCAAGAAATGTCAATCTTCAGAGTCATACTCAGAAGACAGTTGTTGGCACCCTGGGGTATGCACCTATGGAGCAGTATCAGGGACACCCTGAACCAAGGAGTGATATTTATTCTTTAGGGGCTACCATGCATTTTCTTCTGGTAGCAGAAGAAAGTATGCCCTTTAAATTTCCGCCTGTAAGAGAACTCAGGCCTGATGTTTCTCCCTGGATGGAAAGAGTAATACAGAAAGCATTGAGTCTTAAACCTGAAAATAGATTTTCCTCTGCAGAAGAGATGTACCGGGTGCTCTCCGGAGAGCTCTCTATCGATGACCTTATTTTTAATCCTGATGATGTAGACGGCTTTGATATGACTCCCGCACCTCCTGTTAAAGAAAAACCATCTGCAGCAAGAGGATTAAAAGCTTCTGTTGCAGTGGCCCGTAATACAGATGATCCTTATACAGGACTGGATTCTAAAAAAATTATTGCTATGGCCAAAGGAGCCAGAGATAAAAGAATTGTTGAGCCTTTGATTAATATCCTGCTCCATGACCCCTATGATGAGAATCGCAGATCTGCTGCTACAAGTCTGGGAGAATTCGGAGATGACAGGGCTGTTGAACCTCTTATACAGTCTCTTAAAGGGGAAGAACAGGAGCATGTTCTGACTCATGTAGCCTGGGCCCTTGGTAAATTAGGAGATACGAAAGCTACGGAAGCACTCTTTGAATTTTATGAAAAAGATGTAAGTAAAAAAGTAAAAGATTCTATAAAAAGTGCCCTTATAGAAATTGGAAGCAGGAGACAGAACGGTGAAATAGTAAGATTTCTTTTTAATCTTATTGATGAGGATTTTACTGAATATGCCCATATACTGCCCGATGACAGTTCTCTTTATTTCCCTTCTCTTAGAAATCTGTTAATTGAGACTATAAGAGATTACGACCGCGTAACTGTTCAGTTTCATCTCGGACTTATTTATTATTCAAAAGGCCAGAAGAATTATGCTCTTAATCATTTTGAAAAAGCTCACAGATGGATGAAAGAAAAAAAACACCCGGGAGCCCTTCTTTTTATAGGAAAAATTTATCAGGAAAAAAGAGAGATTGATAGAGCAATAGAACATTTTGAACTGGCTATGAAATTAGATTCTTCTTATACAGAAACTTACGATCTGTTGATAAATGCCTATTATGATCTTGCCAGGGAAGATGCCAAGAGATGTCTCTTTGATGAGGAACTGAAAGGCTATAATAAGATTATAGATGATTTCCCTGACCATATTGATGCTTCTTTTTTTCGTGGCCTTATTGCTATAAAACAGAAAAATAATAAAGAAGCTCTTAAGTATTTTACGGAATACCTTGAGCATGGCGGCAGAAGATATGCACAGGAAGCTCAGGATTACATAAAAGACCTTCAGCAAAATATCTTCGTTAGAATTTTCTCCACTATAAAAGAACTTTTTAAGAGGAAAGATACGCCTGAACCTGTTAAAAAATTCAGGGATAAGCGTAAAAGGTAAGTTACTATGCTCCGGTGCCCTGAATGTGGTGTAGAGAATAAGAAAGATGCGAAATTTTGCAGTGAATGCGGTAACTCTTTTATTTTTGACGATGTCCCCAGAGAATTCAAGCCTCTTGTTCAGGGTTCTATCCTCCTGGAGAAATATGAAATCTTAAACAAAATAAAAAGTGGCGGTATGGGATCGGTATATAAAGCCAGGATAAAGGATTCGTCTGACATATATGCGGTAAAAGAACTGATAAATTTTTCTATGGATGAAACGAAACAGCAGGAAGCCATAAAAAGGTTTAAGAGAGAATCCAACATATTGTCCGAATTGCGTCACACTAACCTGCCTTCCGTTATTGATTATTTTTCCATCGGAGGCCGATATTATCTGGTTATGGATTTTATAGAAGGACAGGATTTAAGCACTATAGCCTCTGAAAGAGGGGACGGAGGGCTTCCTGAAGAGGAAGTAGTGGAGTGGAGTATTCAGATATGTGATGTGCTGGAATATCTGCATAGCAGAACTCCGCAGATAATATACAGGGATATGAAACCATCTAATATAATGATAAGGAACTGTGATAATAAAGCTATACTTATAGATTTTGGCATAGCCAGAACCCTGCAGAGTACTGAAGATATATCCATTACCAAGACTGCCATAGGAACAGTCGGCTATATGTCTCCCGAACAGTACAGGGGAAAACCTGAGGCGAGAAGCGATATATATTCCCTGGGTGCTACCATGTATCATTTACTTACCGGTTCTACACCTATTCCTTTTTCCATACCACCTCTCAGCAAATACAGGCCTGACATTTCGGACAGAGTAAATGCAGTCGTAATGACTGCTGTAAAGATCAAGACTGAAGAGCGGTTTAAATCTGCTCTGGAAATGAAACAGGCCCTCATGGGTCTGATTAAGATAGATAAATCATCCCAGTACCTGACACGAAAAATCAAGGTGTCTTCACCACCAAGACAGCAGGAAGATCCTTATACGGGAATGGATGCAAAGAAAATTATTTCCATGTCAAAAGGTTCAAAAGATAAAAAGATAGTTCCCCATTTAATTAATATTCTGGTGTCAGACCCTCATGATGAAAACAGGAGAAATGCTGCCAGTGCACTCGGAGATTTAGGTGATAATCGTGCCATAGAACCTCTTATTATGTCTCTTTCTCAGGACGATGAGTATGTCACGATAAATGCTGCCTGGCCCTTGGCAGGATTGGAGATTTAAGAGCTATAGAACCATTGTTTCAGCTTTATGAAAGTACACAGTCTAAAACAGTTAAAAATAGTCTTCAGAAATCATTGATAGATCTTGCCGGTAAGAGAAATACAGGTGAAGTAGCAAGGTTTTTAGTCGGTCTTATTGAAGAAAATATTGACGGCTACAGGGACCTTCTTCCTGAAAATAAGGATTTATATTATCCTTCTCTCAAGGAACTTGTTGTAGAATTTTTAAAAGAACCTGACAGGCTTAAAGTGAGATTTCATCTCGGGTTACTTTATTTGTATTCAGGAGCCTTTAATGATGCCATAATACATTTTGAAAAGGCTTATAAACTTGATAAGAATCAGATTGATGTCATATTATTTATGGGTAGAGTCTATGAGGATAAAGGGGAATTAAATAATACGATAAAAACCTATGAAGAAGCTTTAAAATCATCCCCTTCTTCCACTGTTTTACAGGATGTGTTTTTAAGTTCCTGTTATAAGATGGCTCAGGAATATGCTCAAAAAGAAATGTTAACTGAAGAAGTGGATTATTATAACAAAATAATAACTGTACTTCCTGAACACCAGGAAACTCCTTTTATGCGGGGAAATCTGGCTTTAAAGCAAAAAAATGTAAAAAAAGCCATTCAATATTTTACCGAATATATAGAAAAAAATCCCCAGGGTAATTATGCAATCGAAGCCTCTCAGTTACTGGAAACTTTACAGCCGCCAAACAATTTATTAAAATTCCTGTCCAGGATAAAAGGGCTGTGGGGACGTGACGCGTAACGCGTAACGCGTCACGCGTTACGATAACTACATTTTATCCAGATAATAGAGGAATCTCTTCTTATCATGGCAGAATCGAAATGCATCTTTAGGATCAATTTTTCCTTCTTCCATAAGGGTTTTCAGGTTGAAATCCAGCGTTTGCATTCCGTCTTTTGCTCCTGTTTCCATGGTGGCATACATAAGCTGTGATTTATCATCCCTGATCAGTGTGCTTATTGCTGTGGTTCCCATCATTATTTCTGCTGCGAGGATTCTTCCTGATCTGTCTACTCTGGGCACTAAAGTCTGAGAAATTATTCCCTGCATACAATCTGCCAGTAGAAATCTTATATTCAGACGATGGTCTTCAGGAAAGAAATTTACAAATCTTCCTATTGTTTCTACGGCACTTCTTGTATGAAGTGTTGAAATAACCATCGGTCCTGTTTCTGCAGCCTGTATGGTCATAGATGCAGTATCATAATCTCTTATTTCCCCTATCAGTATAACATCAGGGTCTTCTCTAAGGGAACTTTTTATGGCCTGATGATAGGAGTTTGAATGTTCTCCCACCTGTCTCTGACTTATGTGGGATTTTTTTGGCTCAAATACGAATTCTATCGGATCTTCGATGGTTATTATATTATAAGGGAATTCTTTATTAATATATTCTACTATTGCTGCTATTGTAGTAGTTTTGCCATGCCCTGCTTTACCTGTTACGAGAAGAAGTCCGCTGTGTCTTGTCCTTATCAATTCTTCAATAGACTGTGGCAATCCGAGTTCTTCTATCAGAGGGATTCTACTTGGTATTACTCTGAATACAAGGGCATCTCCCATGCTGCATCTGAATACATTTACCCTGAACCTGCCTGCTCCCGGTATGTCTACACTGAAATCTATATCATCAAGGTTTTCTGAGAAGAATTTTGCTTTTTGAAAATCATCTGTTATATTGAATATAAGCTGTCTTATTTCTTCTTTATTTATTATGCCATATTCTTCTGCTCTGTAGAGTTTTCCATGAAGTCTGAACATGGGAAAAGCCCCTGTGTAAAGGTGTATGTCAGACGCTCTCTGTTCTGTCGCATAATTGAAAAATTCTATTATTTTTATTGATTCAATCATAAATAATCCTCCTATTTTCGTGACGCGTAACGCGTGACAGGTGATGCGTATTTCATCTCAGGGCATTTAATAAAACGCCCCTACTCACGACTCACTACTCACTCTTCGTTGACTATCGGGATGCCTATTTGCTTTAAGATTTTTAAAGAATAATTTCTTACCTCTTCATTTTCATCTTCTGTAGTTTTTACCAGACTGTTGATAGTTTTACTGTCTCCTATGTTAATTAAAGCAGCCATAGAAGCCTTACGGCAGAAAGGTGCACTGTCTTTATTATTAAGGATGTCCATTAAAATCTTTACTGAGGAAGGATCTTTTATATTGCCGAGAGCAATTATTATTTCTCCTCTCATAACATCGCTTTTAATCCCGGATATGAGTTTCAGTAAATCAGGGACTACCTTTGTAGATTTAAGATTTCCAAGGATTTTTATCAGACTTTTATTTAACTCTTCATTTTCCTGATCTTTTTGTAACTCTTCCACAAAAGGTTTGATTATTACCTCACCCATTTTCGGAAAACTTTCTATGAGAAGTCTTTTCAGTGTAGTTTCTATATCCCTGTTTTTCAATACTTTAATCATGGAGGTAATTGATTCTTTTTTCTGTATTTTAATCAATGTATCGATACATGTGCTTTTAACTTCTTCATTTGAACTGCTGTCAAACAGTATTTCTTCTATATGGGGGATAGCTTTTTCTTCTCGCATTTTACCGAGAGCTATGAGTCCGGGTATTCTGAGCTGTTCTTTTCTCAGTGATTTTATTATATCTTCAGATGCAGAATAATCTTCCAGGTTTCCAAGAGATTCCATGATCAGTGCCTTCAGAGGTGTAGAACTGTCTTCTGCGCGAAATATTTTCAGTAAATGTTCAGTCCCTTTAGGGTTTCCGAGGGTACCGATAGCCGTTATAACTTCTCTCTGGATTTTTTTGTTTTCCAGTGCTTTAATCAGTTCATCAACAACACTTTTATCACCGATTTTCCCCAGTGAATCTGCTGCAGCTCCCTGAAGCTGAGGAAGATAACCTTCATCATTCAATATTTTTATAAGATGTGGTACTGCTCTTGTATCACGAATTTTACCCAGTGCTACTGTTGCATTATAACCTCTCTGCCACCCGCTCAGTTCTCTCGCATCATCCAGAACACTTATAAGGGCCTCTGTCGCCTTTTTACTTCCTATTTCTCCCAGGGCTTTTGCAGACAGTTCACGAAGTTTTCCTTTACCTTCCAGCATGATTTTTGTCAATATATCTACTGCTATTTCTGACTGTATCTCTCCCAGCACTTTGACAGAAGTTTCTCTTAATTCTTCAGAACTTTTCGGATCTTCCAGGATTTTTATAAGAGGAGGGCCAACTACTTTGCCCATTTTTTTCAGTATATCTCCGGTAAGTATTCTTACCCTTTTATCTTTGTCTAAAAGAGCTTTGTTTATTAAAAACGGTACAGCTCTTTCATCTCCTATTTTACATAAAGATTGAGCCGCACTGATCCTTACATCAGGTTCTATATCGGACAGACATGATATTAAAACCTCTACTGCTTTTTTATCACCAAGATCTCCCAGTATTTTAGCTATTTCACCTTTTGTTTTTCTTTTTCTGCCTTTAAGTTCTTTTATAAGCTCATCTACAGAGAGAGAACCGAGTCTCTTAAGGCCTTCTATGGCATTACGGACTACATCCCTTCTCGGATCTTCGAGTGCTCTGATTAATGGATTTACAGCAGCGTTTTTGAGTTCCAGACATGCTTCCAGATTTCCTTTTGCCAGAAAATAAGAAGCTTTTTCAGATGTATGAAAGGTATTAACATCCATTTTATCAAGTATAGCAAGCACATAATCTCGCAGAGTATCATCCATGCCTGACAGGGTATTTATGAGATCCGGAAGAGCCGGTATACCTATTCTTAAAAGGGTTGTTTCTGCTTTTTCTTTTAGATCATCGTCTCCTTTGCTCAGGGCTTTTATCAGGTAAGGTACTGCAGGAGCCCCTATTCTGGCACATTCTGCGAAATTACCTTTTGCCAGATGATAGACTGCCTGATTATTTTTTGTGAGGTTATGTAACTCCATATGATCAAGGGCACCGGCTATTCTTTTCTTTTTTTTATTATCCAGTTCATCTTCTTCAAGCAGTTTTATAAGGCTTTTCATTGCATTATAACCCATCTCAATAAGGCCTGTTTCCGCTCCTTTTTGAACTTCCTCATTGGCGTCTTCACTGAGTACCCTTATAAGTGGTTCTATAGCCTTTTTGTCTTTTATTTTTCCCAGAGCTATAGCGGAGTTTTTCCTGATCCTGAAATCTTTGTTTCTCAGAGCAGAAATAAGATAATTACAGGCCTCAGGGCCTACTTCAACAAGCTGATCTATTAATTTTTCAGGATTGGCTGTGTTCAGTTTCTGGATTATACCTTTAACTTTTCTTTCCTGAAATATTTTTTGTATCTCGTCTGCCACAGAATTACCTCCCTATAATTTCTTTCTGTTAAATTTACTGCCCTGTTTATGTGATATATCAACACCGAGATTGGAAAGTGATTTAACAACTTCTTTTTTGACTTTTTCATCTTTAATTTCTTCCAGACTGGCATAGAGTATTGCCTGAATTTCTTCTCCTCCTATGCCTTCCAGGGCTTTTACTGCTGCTATCCTGGTATCTACAGGACAGTCTATCTCTCCTACCATAATCAGATAAAGGGCTTCCGCAGATTCAGGACAGGCCATAAAACCAAGGGCTTCAATACAGCTCATTGCACAACCTTTGTCCTGAATATTTTCTACCAGAGTTGTTACTGCTCTTTCATCACCTATTTTTCCGAGAGCCTGAGCTGTAATATTTTTGACTTTACCCATAAGATACTGTCCTTCATGCATGATATCCAGAAGAGGTTCCACTGCTCTCCTGTCACCTATCTCTCCCAGGGCTGAAATAGAATTCTCCACGACCTGTCTGCCTCCGGTTTTATCCTTAATAACTTCAATCAATGGCCCCACTGCGTCTTTACACTTTATTTTCCCGAGAGATGATGCGATTGTTGCTTTAATAGAGGCTTTTTCTTTGATAAACATATCTATAAGTGTTGCTGCAGACAGTTCGTCACCTATATCTCCCAGTACCTTTACAAGAGCATCTTTTGTTTTTTCTTCTTTTGCTTCATTCAGTTCTTTCAGTATATTAGCCGAAGCTACAGGGCCTATATCTATAAGTGCCTCTATTGCAGCATTCCTTATGGTATTATTATTATCTTTTAAATAACTTATAAGAACACCTGTAGATTTAACGTCTCCTATCTTTCCGAGGGCTTTTATTATTTCCTGTATTGTTTCAACATCCTGTTCCTCGGCTTTTTCCAGTATGCTTATCATAAGATTTACTGCAGGTTTACCTATTTCTATACATTTTTTGTAGTTTTTCTTTGCCAGATTATACTGTGCTTCAGTATATTTATCATCAGGTACCCAGCAGAGTTCATCAAGGGCTTTTACTACAGCTTTCCTTACCCAGGCATTACTGTCGTCCAGCATTTTAACGAGAGACGGGATTGCTTTTCTATCACCTATTAATCCAAGAGCTTCCACTGTTCTCTCTCTTACATATTTATCCTGATCGTAAAGTAGTCCTATTAATTGAGGCACTGCTCTCGCATCTCCCAGCTTACCAAGAGCTATGACGATTGATCTTTTTCTGTCAGAATCGTCTTTATGTTCTTCAAGAGACTGTAACAGAGGCTCCACTGTTGCTCCTCCGATACCCACGCATTCATGATATTCGTCTCTTGCTATAAAATAGTGAATTTTTTTATCGTTAGGTATATCAGCTATATCCATTCTGTTGAGCACTTTTAAGGCTTCAGAAAGAAAAGCTCTGTTGCCATCTTTCATTGCATCAAGAAGTCTTTCGGCTACAAGTTCTTTACCTATAGCCACGAGGGATTCTACAGCTTTGTCTCTTAAAAGAACATCGCTGTCTTTAAGTATATTTATTAAAAGACCTGTAGATTTTTCATTTTTTATTTTCCCCAGAACTACTACCAGATTTTTTTTCCCTCCGGGGCGCATACTGGCAAAACTCTCCACCAGTTCATCCATTACCTGATCTTTTATTTCCAGAAGACCGAGAGCAGATTTTCTCTGTACATCAAGACTACTACTCTCCAGACCTTTTAGCAGATTCTTGAATTTTTTATCCAGTAACCAGTCTTTTATCCCCATAAACTTATCCCCCTTAATAATTTTTCATATTTGTGACGCATTTTATACAGTGTATTTCATAACTTATTATGATTTAATTATATTGAATAGTGAAAAGTAGTTAATGCCTTATTCTATTCACTATTCACTCCTTAATTATTGTTATGAAACTAACTATATATTTAGATGATAAAATTCTCTTGAATATAATGAAAATTCTATAAGTTATTTTTAAATTCCTGCTAATTTTTTGGGAAAGGTGAGATGGGAAACGTAAAAAGACCATATTGCAATCATTTCGCATTTCACCTTTTACGATTTTTTATTGAAGGAAAAAAATATATTTTGAAGAAGATTACTACCTTACAGCAGTGGGGATAAATATAGTGTATTATATGTAAATTACTGTGATGAGCATACATGATACATATTTACTCTCGTGACGCGTAACGCGTAACCCGTGACGGGAGGAAGACTTGTATTACATGCTTATGCTCAGGTCAGTAAGATAACAGGTATAAATGACTGATAATTTTATGCTGTAATGCTTTATGAGTAACTGATAAGGTTTGTACGCATTACGCATTACGCATTACGATTTTATAAAAAAAGAGAGGTTTATTGTTATGGAAGAAAAGAAGAAAGATAATATAATTGAGATTCCTCATGGTGAAGTCGCGGAGATTCCGATATTTTATACGAATGATTTACATGGAGAACTGGAAAAGTTCGGCTCTATTGCCACTATAGTAAGAAAAAAACAGAAAGAGGGAGAGAAATTTTTGTTGTTTGATGCAGGAGATTTTGCATCGGGGACGCAGGTTGCCAATACCCATAAAGGAAAACCTATGGTAGAGCTCTTCAATATATCTCCTTACGATGCCATAGGCCTTGGGGAAGGTGAACTTATGTTTGATGCAGAGGGTTTAAAACACATAGTTGAAGAATTGAAACCTCCTGTACTATGTGCCAATTTATATGTGAGAAATGAAGCACGTCTGTTCCCGGGAGTAAAGCCTTTTATAATAAAAGAATTTGCCGATATAAAGTTTGCCGTAACATCGCTTATTAACGGCAGAGCAATTAATCTTGCCAGGGAAAATACTAACAGTCCATTGCCAGGACTTGATACAATAGAGATCAGGCCTCACAATGAAGTTATGAAAGAAATTTTAGAGGAAGTAAAAAAAGAAGGAGCACAGAAAATTATTCTCCTTTCCCATCTTGGAATAGACAGTGATTCTTCTCTGGCTGCAGCATTCCCGGAGATTGACGTGATAATAAGCGGACACAGCCATAGCCAGTTACTTCAGCCGGTCATGGTAAAAAATACCTTTATAGTATCTTCCGGGAGCGGAGGGAATTATCTCGGTTCCCTTACATTGAATATAGCAGATGTTATATCTTTGAAGATGTCTAAGTAGTGAAGAGTGAGTCGTGAGTCGTGAAAAGTGAAGAGTGAGTCGCAGGGGCGAACCGTGTTCGGCCGGTACCGGGTGAAACTACACATCATGAATTGCGAATCACCCGTCACGCGTTACGCGTTACGCGTTACCCTTTATAAGGAGTAGCGGTCATGTATGACAGCAGTGTAAATTTTCTTTACAGGCCAAAAAAAGATCTGAAATTAACTTATAGAATAATCTATAAAATGACAGGTGAAAAAAAAGGACAGGTTCTTCTGGATTCATCACTTGATATACTGGCTTCCTGCACTGTAATTGATATAAATCAGTCAGGTCACGTGTCTGTTAGATTTTCCCTGGAAGAAGGAACTTTTATAAGTAATAATATGAAAAAAGATTTTCCCTATAAAGGTAAGAGTAATTTAATTACTCTAAATCACCGGGCCGGTGTTATTAAAAGGGAAGATACAGTTCCTTACGGAATTTTTGAGTTTTTTTATTTTTCCTTGCCGGAAGAAGAAATAAAAATCGGTTTCCCATGGGAAAGCTTATGTTATAATATTTTTCCCAATATAAAGAGTCCTGTTGAAATGAGAGGCTCTTTTCGCTTTGTCAGATTTGAGGGTTTTAAGGGATATAACTGTGCTCATATTTCTTTGTCTATGCAACCAAGATTTATTATGCTTACAGAGAATGTGCGCCAGACTCTGTCCGGTAACGGATATATACTTTTCGATCCTGATTATTCTATTTTTTCCTTTATGTCTATTGATTCTATGTCTGATACAGGTGCAGCGGGACTTATATTCCGCTCCTCTTTTATCCAGGAAATAAGCCCTTCTATAAAACAGGAAAGGCCGGTTCCTGCAGATTGTTCTCATTCTGAGGAATATTTTACAAGATATTAGTGAGTGGTGAACAGTGAGTAATGTCCTGTTCTTTTCACTTTTCACTTTTCACTTTTCACTGTAATTAAATTTTAATAAGTTATGAAATACACTATAATTTTAAGAAGGTATTAAATAAATTTAGTAGAATAAATTTGTTCCATAAAATAAAGTAAACAAATAATTTCAGGAGGTAAATTTTATGAGTTTAAAAGGTAAAGATTTACTCTGTACACAGGACTGGTCAAGGGAAGAATTGCTACAAATTCTGGAACTTGCAGAGGATATGCAGAAAGAACGTTTCACCGGTAAATACAGTGAAGTGCTTAAAAACAGGACATTTTTTATGTTTTTCTATAACCCGTCTGTAAGAACCAGACAGTCCTTCGAATGTGCCGCCACAGAACTCGGCGGCCATGCCCAGTATCTTGTTCCCGGAGACATGAGACTGAAAACAGCCAAATCTGCAGGGGAGACTGTAGAAGATGCAGCAAAGGTTATGAGCAGATATGCCTGTGGTATCGGTATCAGAATTCTGGAAGATAAAGTGTCTTTTTACGGTCAGGGACATGCATTACTTGAGGAATATGCAAAATGGGCAGATATTCCTATTATAAGTATGGCTCATGATAAATTTCATCCCTGCCAGGGACTTGCAGATGTTATGGGTATGAGAAAACATATAGGCAAAAATCTCAAAGGTAAAAAACTTCTCCAGGTATGGGGACATGGTGCTCTTGCGAGATCATGGTGTTCCGTTCAGGAAAGTATTCTTATTTCTTCCCGTATGGGTATGGATGTCACTCTTGCCTATCCGAAAGGCTTCGACCTTGACCCTGCCGTTGTAGAGGCAACAAAGAAAAACTGCGAAGAAGCAGGAGCAAAATTTGAAATATGTAATGATCCATATGAATGTTATGACGGAGCAGACGTAGTTTATTCCCGTCACTGGATGAGCCCCAATGCCTATCAGAACGGTGAATTCTTAAAACCGAAAGAAATAGAACTGGCTCTTAAATATCCCGAGTGGATATGTGATGCAGAGAAGATGAAGCGCACTAATAACGCTCTCTTTACTCACCCCATGCCGATTGACAGAGGCCATGAAGTGACAGATGAAGTTGCCAGCGGAAACAGATCGATTATTTATGATGTAGCAGAAAACAGATTGCATGTACAGAAAGCCATAATGGCATTAACTATGTAAAATAGCAGCCAGCATGTCAGCAGAGAAGCAGAGAAGTTAAAAAGCTGAACTGCTAAACTGCTGAATGCTGAACATGAAAGGAGATTTATTTTAGAATGGGAAAAGTTGCAGTCGTTGCAGTCGGAGGAAATTCACTTATAAAAGATGCAAAACATCAGAGTGTGGAGGATCAATATAATGCTGTATGTGAAACATCCAGTCATATAGCAGATATGATAGAACTGGGTTATGATGTTGTTATCACTCATGGAAACGGGCCACAGGTAGGTTTTATCCTCCTTCGTTCCGATAAGGCCATAGATGTACTTCATCCCGTACCGCTTGATTCCTGCGGTGCAGATACACAGGGAGCTATTGGCTATCAATTCCAGATGGCTCTTACAAACGAATTCAAAAAAAGAGGTATAAATAAAAAATCTGCTACAGTGGTTACACAGGTAGTAGTCAACAAAGATGATCCTTCTTTTAAAAAACCTTCGAAACCTATTGGCAGTTTCTACTCCAAAGAAGTTGCCATGGAAAGAAAAGAAAAAGAGGGATGGGATATAGTAGAAGATGCAGGCCGCGGATGGCGCAGAGTGGTTGCATCACCTATACCTGAAGAAATAATAGAACAGGATGCTATTGAAACCCTTATCAAAGCCGGATTTGTCGTAATAGGTGTCGGTGGCGGAGGTATTCCTGTCATAAGAGATGAAAATGGTAATCTGAAAGGTGCAGCAGCAGTAATAGATAAAGATCATGCTTCCGCATTGCTTGCAAGTAATATTAAAGCTGATATATTTATGATTTCCACTGCAGTAGAGAAAGCATGCCTGAATTTCGGAAAACCCGATGAAAAGGCCATAGATCATGCTACACTGGAAGATATTAAGAAATATATACAGGAAGGGCATTTTAAGCCGGGCAGTATGCTTCCCAAGATGAAAGCAGTAGTTTCTTTCCTTGAAAAGGGAGGAGAAAAAGCTATTATTACATGTCCTGATAAGATAAAAGATGCTATTCTTGGCAAAACAGGTACTCATATAACCAAGTGAGTAGTGAAGGGTGAAGAGTGAGCAGGTGAACCGTGTTCGCCCATTACCCGGTGAAAAGATGCATCACGCATCACGAAAAACCCGTCACGCGTTACGCGTTACGCGTCACGAACCATCCGTCACGCGTTACGCGTTACGCGTCACCATTCTCCCTAATACCTGCTCATTACTCACTGCTGTTAATTGAAAGGATATTATTATTATGGAAAAAATAAAAGGTTTTAAGTGTTTTTCCTGTTCCCAGGAATATAATGTTTCGGAAGTAACCTATCTGTGCAAGAAATGTTCCGGTAATCTTGAGGTTATATACGACTATGATTATATAAAAAAGGATTTTGACAGGAAGAGTCTTTCTTCCTGTAACGATTACTCTATCTGGCGTTATTTTCCGTTACTGCCTTTTTCCGATATGAAATATATTCCTCCCCTTCATATAGGGTGGACTCCACTTTATAAAATGGACGGCCTTGCATCAGAACTTGGAATCTCTGAACTCTATATTAAAGATGACAGTCGTAATCCCAGTGCATCCCTTAAAGACAGGGCAGGAGCAATAGCTCTTGTGACAGCAAGGGAAAAAGGTGCAGATATTATTACAGGTGCTTCTACCGGTAATGCCGGTTCTTCAATGGCATGTCTCTGTGCCAGTGCTGCTATGCCGGCAGTCATATTCGTTCCGGAGAAAGCTCCAAAGGCGAAAATAGCACAGCTTGTTCTTTTCGGTGCCAGAGTGATAATGGTCAGAGGAACTTATGATCAGGCTTTTGATCTCTGTATGGAAGTGTCTGGAGAATATGGATGGTATAACAGAAATACCGGTTACAATCCTTTTACCCGTGAAGGTAAAAAGACTTGTACTTTAGAGATATGTGAACAATTAAAATGGAAGGTACCTGATAAAATATTTGTTTCCGTAGGTGACGGCAATATTATAAGCGGGTTGTGGAAAGGTTTAAAGGATCTCTATGAACTTGGTTTTATAGACAGGCTTCCTCAGATGATTGCAGTTCAATCGACATTGAGTTCTTCTATTGCTCTTTCTTTTGAGAAGAGTAAAGATACTGACAGAATAGATATAGTACCTGTAAGTGCAACAACTGTTGCAGACAGTATCTCTGTTGATCTGCCAAGAGATGGTGTCGCTGCCGTGAGAGCAATAAAAGAATCACATGGTACTGCAGTAACCGTTTCAGATGAAGAAATCCTTGATACTATAAAATATATGGCTCAGAAGACAGGTATATTCGGTGAACCTGCAGGTGTTACAGGGTTTGCAGGTTTGAGAAAACTTGTCAGAGAAGGTAAGGTATCTTCTCACGAACGAATTGTATGTGTAGTTACAGGCAGCGGTCTTAAAGATATAGACTCTGCCATGAAAGTAGCTGGAAAACCTCTGCTTATAGAACCAGCTCTTGAAGCTTTTAAAGAGGTGAATAAATAATAGTGAGTAGTGAATAGTGAATAGTTGCTTTCTTTTCACTTTTCACTTTTCACTAAAGAATATGTCTTTATTTCGCGATCCTTTACCTGACGGAAGTCCGGGATTTGATAATAAATCCATTACTATTCTTCCGAAGGATACAGTATTAAAGAGAAAATATAAAGTCTCTTTTCTTACAACAGGAGGCATGGGAGTCATTTATACTGCCACACTTTCTGATGGGAAATATATTATAAAAGAAGTAGATGGCACCCAGCCAAAGCTTGTAATTGCTCTTAACCAGGAAAAAAGTACCCTTGAACGACTTGATCATGAGGGTATTGTGAAGATATATGATTTTTTTGAAGAAGAAGGTTATTATTATCTGGTTCTGGAATATGTAGACGGAAAAACCATTACAGAACTCTTGCCGTCTTCTCCTGATGTTTACCTCCCTGAGAGCACTGTTACAGGATGGGCTATTCAGATCTGTAATATACTTGATTATCTTCATAACCTTAAGCCTCCTCTTATTTATCGTGATCTGAAGCCTGATAACATAATGGTTGAAAACAATACAGGTAATATAAAAATAATTGATTTTGGTGTTGCCAGATTTTTAAAAGAAGGTAAAAATACTGACGGTGATTTTGGTTCTGTTGTTACAGCTTCTCCTGAACATTACGGAGGAGGGAAAACAGATGCCCGTTCTGATATTTACACACTGGGAGCAACCATGCATGCCGTACTTACCGGTGGTAAAGGACAGTGTGAAGAACTCTTCATTTTTCATCCTCTCCGTTCTATCAATAAAGATGTTTCTCCTGCCCTTGAGAAGGTTATAAATAAATCTCTTGCCCTGGAACCGGAAGAACGGTATCAGACAGCTAAAGAATTCAGGGATGCTCTCCTGCAGACACAACCCGGTCTTGCCAGTTTCAGGCCCCCACCGATAGAAACACCACGGGATTTAAAAAAGAAAAAGGAAGAGATAATAACAGAAAGACTTGGTAAAAAAGTAACAGAAGAAGATAAAAAAAAAGTAGGTCTTATATTTACTATTTCTGTCCTCCTGATTGCACTGGCTATTATTATAGGTTTTATATGTTTTATCGTATATCCCCGTTGTCAGAAAACTGTTCCTACCTCTACTCCCAGAGGTTCCACATCTATAAATTATATTCATATGCTTCCTCCGGGCAGAGAGCCAATGCTTTATAATCGTTACGCGTGACACATGATTGTTATTTTAACGGTACAGGAGTTTTCATTTTTGACCGGGATTATAGGATTTATGGAATTACCAGGATGATAGATAGAATTACTTTACTTGAAATTTCTAATCCCGGTAATTCTTTAATCCCGAAAATCCCGGTCAAAAATAAAGCTTTAGATGAAAATTAAGTAAAGGCAGTTTATCTAAATAATTTAATAATGAGAGGAGATGGAATGAAATTGAAGAGTCATAAAAGTGTTAAGGCAGACGTTGAGGTAAAACCGGCAATAATAAAAAGCGGAAGATTGAGTAAAGAAGACAAATATATAGTAGAGCAGGAAGAAAAACTTATTAAAGAACATGCTATGAGGGTTCAGAAACAGAAAGAAGAAGAAACTACAAGAAGACTGGCAGAAGAAAAAAAGAAATTAAAAGAACTTCACTATATGAGATGCCCGAAATGCGGTATGGAACTTGAAGAGGTAACCTTTATGAATATTCTCATAGATATATGCAACGAATGTAATGGCATCTGGCTTGACAAAGGAGAACTCGAAGCAATGCTTGCCAGAGAAGCAGGTTTTTTCGGTAATCTCTGTGCTAAAATAGGTTTAAAGAAGGTAAAGTCTCCTGTGAAGAAAGGTGAGTCGTGAGCCGTGAGTCATGAAAAGTGAAAAGTGAAATGGATACTTACGCGTGACGCGTCACGCGTTACGCGTCACGAGATTATAACGCATCAAACAAGATTTTCCCATTTCTCATAGAGAGACGGTAAATCTTTTTTTATGTTTGAGTATTCGTCTATCAGATGTTTTTTGGAGGGATCCTGGTAGAATCCCTCTTCTCCCATAGCTAATTCTATTTCTTTTATTCTTTTTTCCTTTTTCTCGATTTCCTCTTCAATAGCTTTGACCGGGTCTGTTTCACCGGTATCTTTTATTTTTTTCTCCTTTTTCTTCCTGTGGGATTTTACTTCTATCTCTTGAGATTTTTCTTTTATTTCTTTCTTCTTTTTATCTATATAATAACTGTAAGTACCGTCATATATATGCAGTTCTTCATTTTCAATCTCAAATATTCTTGTAGCCAGTCTGTCTATAAAATACCTGTCGTGAGATATAAATAATAAGGTGCCGTCATATTCTTCAAGGGCGTTTTCAAGAACCTCCATAGAAGATATATCCAGGTGATTTGTAGGCTCATCCATTAATAAGAGATTTGATGGTTTTACTATTATTTTTGCAAGAGCTACTCTGCTTTTTTCTCCTCCACTCAGATCTCCGATTTTTTTAAAAACATCTTCATTTCTGAAAAGGAAACACCCGAGAATGGTTCTGAGTGCCTGATCCGTGATAGAAAGAGATGCTGTGTCTCTTAATTCTTCCATTACAGTGTTTTCAGTATTTAAATTTTCTGCCTGATGCTGTGCGAAATATGCTGGAATTACATTATAACCTGTTTCATATTTACCTCTGTCAGGAGGAAGAATACCTCCTATTATCTTTATCAGTGTCGATTTCCCCGAACCGTTTTTACCTGTTATGGCTATTTTATCTCCTCTTTCTATGAGGAATTCTATGTTTTTTATTATAGATCTACCATCAAAAGATTTTGCAATATTTTTAGCGGTTATTACTTCACGGCCGCTCTGTTTTTCAAAGAGAAAGGAAAATTTTATCTTTCTTTCATCTGTTTCAGGCAGGGATGTCCTGTCTATTTTTTCAAGCATTTTTTCTCTGCTTTTAACCTGTCTTGCCTTTGTTGCTTTATATCTGAATCTCTCTATAAATCTCTTAGATTTCTCAAGATATTTCTGCTGGTCTTCATATTTTTCTTCCAGAATTTCTCTCCTGTGTTCCTTTTCCATGGTATAAAAGGAATAATTACCGGGGTATAAATAAATTTTACCTCTCTCCAGCTCAACGGTTCTTTCTGTAAGTTTATCCAGGAGATACCTGTCATGAGACACTATGATAAAGGAACCGTTATAATTGACAAGAAATTCTTCAAGCCATTCTATTGCCTCAAGGTCAAGATGATTTGTAGGTTCATCCAGAAGCAGCATGTCGGGGTTTTTTAATAATATCTTTGCGAGTTCAATCCTTGCCTGCCATCCTCCGCTGAAACAGGAGGTAACCTTTGTAAGATCTTCATGTTTAAAACCCAGGCCATAGAGAACTTTTCCTATTTTTGCTTCTATCGTGGATACTTCAAGACTGTCAAGTTTACTCTGAGCTTCCGAATATTTTCTCAGAATTTCATCTATGTCTTTTTCATGTTCCATTTTAGCTTCAAGCTCTCTCAGGGTCCGTTCTATTTCGAATACGTCTCTGAAGAGAGCCAGCATTTCATCATAGAGAGTATTACCTGTATTGCACTGCCTTTCCTGTGGCAGATAGGCAATCTCCGTATGGGGGGCAATAATGATCTCTCCTTTATCCGGCGGTATGAGGCCTGATATTATTTTCATAAGAGTAGACTTGCCTGTGCCGTTGTTGCCTATAAGTCCGACCTTTTCTCCGGGGCCTATATGAAGGGAAATACCTTTAAGTATTTCCTGATGTTCAAATGTTTTGTATATATTATTTAGATGTAGCATAATTGATATAATCGTGACGCGTAACGCGTGACGCGTGACGCGTTACAGGTTCAACAAAAACTTCGCTCCTTCCAGTACTTTATCTACAGACATTTCTCTTTTACAATCAAAATTCCCTTTACATTTATTTTTCCCTTCACAGGTCTGACAATCATCGGGTGTGCCTGATTCTACTATGACATGAGGAACTCCGTAAGGCCCCCACAGTCTGGCATGGGCACTTTTAGGTCCGAAGAGTGCAACAGATGGAATCCCAAGTGCTGCTGACATATGGAGAGGTCCTGTATCATGGGTAATTACCAGATCCGATTTTGAGATGAGAGCACATAATTCTCCCGTATCTGTCCTTCCTACCCAGTTGAATACTGCCGGCTTAAAATTATCTATTAATATCCCGGTCATGTCATATTCGCTCTTTATGCCTGTAATTATCAGATAAGCCTTCAATTCTTCTATAAGGGTTTTACCGAGTTTTAAATAAAACTCAACAGGAAAATGCCTGAGAGGAGGCATAAATCCCGGATGTATAATTATTAACGGTTTTACCCCGTAAGAGCCTTCCTTTTTCATTTCTTTTATTATTTTTTCTTCTCCTGAGGAAGGAAAATAAAGTTCCAGTTTTTTTTCAATTTCTGTATTATATCCCAGAACACGCCAGTATTCCAGTAAATATTCTACCCTGTGGCTTCTGTCTGTCCAGCCGTTCAAATCGCTTTTAAATCTGTAATTCAGGAGATAATCATGGAGGAAACCTGTTACAGGGCCGACACGAACCTTTATATCTGAAAGACAGGAAGCAATAACGTCTTCCGTACGGCTGCATATATGAATTGATAAGTCAAAATTACCTTTTTTCAACTTGTTCCATATATGCAGTATCCTCTTTAATGTTCCTTTTCTATCATCTAAAATAATTTCATCTATACATGGATTCCCCTGAAGTATTTTACTTCCGTAAGGAGTTGTCAATACTGCAAGATAGGAGTCAGGACATGATGTTTTTATGGCTCTGAAAAGAGGTGTTGCCAGTATTAAATCTCCGACTCCCATTCCTTTTGAGATGGCTATAACTATTCTTTTTGGTTTAAATTTTTCAGGTAATGGTTTCATAGTATCGTGACGCGTCACGCGTGGTTCGTGATGCGTAATAATCGTGACGCGTAACGCGTAACGCGTGACGCGTAAGTCTCCCTTTCACTCTTCACTACTCACTTCTTATGGCATACAAAATTCTTCGTCATATCTCTGTACATTCCGAGTATTTCTCTGTCACTTATTTTCTGTTCTTCTTTTTCTTTCATTCTCCTTTTCCAGGCTTCAGGAAATTTTTCACAGGCTTTTAAAAAAGAGGTGAGAAAAAAGAATTTTCCCTGAAAAAAGGCTTCAATAATTTTTACCGGAAGAAAAAGAATATGTTCAGCTACAAGAAAAGGATCCAGAATATTTTTCCATAGAAAGAGAAAACGATTTCTTTCATGGATAATATCTACGTCTCTTTCAGAATAAATGCGGGAAATAGTACCCCTGTGAAGGTGATATACACAGCTGTTCGGTTCGTAAAGCACCTTCCATCCTCTCTTCCATGCCCTGTAACAGAGGTCGAAGTCTTCCCAGTAAAATGGCGTATACAGGTCATCGAATCCGTTTAATTCTATAAATTTATTCTTCTTAAAAATGACTGCTGCTCCGCAGGCAAATGGTATGGCACATACAGGAGGGCTATCAATAATCCTCTCCTGCGGAATACCTGAATGATAAAATAGGCCGAAACTGTAAAAGCTTTTATGAAGACTTTCGTTAATATAATGTTTATTATCCCCGGTTTTAAGTATTTTCGGACTTACTGCAAATACTGTATCATCTTCAAGAATTTTCAGCAGAGGATTTAAAAAACCGGGAGAAACCCTTACATCCGTATTCAGGCACATAACATTATCGTATCGTGCTTCATAGACTCCTCTGTTGCAGTTTTCAGAAAAACCGAGAATTCTTTCTGACGTAAGAATTTTTACGTCAGGGAATGTCTCTCTTAACATAGATACGCTGGAGTCTGTACTGAAATCATCTGTTACAATAATTTCTTTAGATTCTATATGTTTTAACTCTGAAAGCAGAAAAGGGAGATTTTCTTTTAAAAGATCTTCACCGTTTCTGTTTGGTATTATAAAGCTTATCATTTGAAACGTGACGCGTGAAACGTGACGCGTGACGCGTGACGCGTGAAACGTGACGCGTGACGCGTGACGCGTCACGCGTGGTTGCCCCGGATTTCTCTGTTGAAATTTTATTTCTATTCAATTCTATGGTTTATATGGTAATCCTTTTGATTAACGGACATAAAATTTTTATTGACAACACCAATCGCCTGCCCTATACTTTAATTTTAGATATTTCATTCCGTTACGCATCACGCATCACGCATTACGCATCACGAACCACGCGTCACGCGTTACGCGTCACGCGTCACGAAAAAGAGAGGAACTTTTATGGAAAATAAACTTCAGAAACTCAGAGATGCTATTGAACTAAAAAGTGGAAACTCCTTACCTGTAATACCTCAGATTACCTATACAACACATCAGCTTACAGGTATTACTATGCTGGAAGCTCTGGAAGATCCTGAGAAAATGGCTAAAGCCCTCATAGCAGGTTTTGAAGAAATAGGTTATGACGGTATATACAGCGGATGGGAATCTTCGTTTAATATCATGGCAGAGGCTATGGGGTGTAAAATGAAATATCCGGAAGATGATGTGCCCAGTGTTGCCGAAGGTATTGTGAAAAAAGAAGAAGATCTTGAAAAAGTCAGAATTCCTGACCCATATACAAGTAAAAGGCTTTTACTTCATCTAGAAACTCTGAAGCTTATAAGAAAACATGTCGGCCCTGATGTGCCTGTGTTGAATTATATCCCGGGCCCTCTGACTCTTGCAGGACTTTTAATGGGGACAGACAGGCTTATGATGAATATTATGAAAAAACCGGATCTTGTTCACAGAACATGTGAGATTACTCTAAAGGCCGCTAAAGCCTATGCACTGGCAAAGATTGACTGTGGCGGAGATGTAATGGTAGTGGCAGATCCCACCGCTTCATGCAGTCTCATCTCTCCTAAAATGTTTGATACATTTGCCTTCCCTTATTTGAAAGATATATTTTCTTTTATATTGGAACATGACTCTGTACCATCTCTTCATATATGCGGCAATACTGCTCCTATACTGGAAAAACTTGCAGATACAGGGGCAAAAATAATAGAAATCGATCATGTGGTAAACCTTAAAGATGCAAAAAACAGGATTGGCAACAGAGTATGTATTCAGGGAAACGTAGACCCGAGTAAAGTCATGCTTTTAGGCACCCCTGATGAAGTATATGAAATCTCCGGAAAATGTATTGAAGAAGGAGGAACAGGAGGAGGTTTTATATTAAGTACAGGCTGTGAAGTGCCTTTGAAGGCGCCGATAGATAATGTAAAAGCTTTGGTGAGAGCAGGACGTGAGTCGTGAGTTGTGAGTCGTGAGTCGCAGGGGCGAACCGTGTTCGCCCGGTACCGGGTGAAACTACGCATTACGCATTACGCATTACGCATCACGAACCACGCGTCACGCGTTACCCGTTACGCGTCACGATTATATTATCACATATTACTACTCACCATCGTTACTGGTCACCGAAAAAAAAGAAAGGAGCTAAAAACAATGGGAGACGTGTTAAACCGGATGGCGGAAGCAGTGGTTTCTCTGGAAGAAGAAGAGGTTAAAAAGCTTATGGAAAAAGCTCTGGAGGAACAGGTTCTGGCAGGACAGATTTTATCTGAAGGGCTTACAAAAGGGTTGCGAAAACTGGGCGAAAAATTTTCTTCAGGCGAACTTTTCATACCTCATATGATGATTGGAGCGGAAATAGTTCAAAACTGCGTGAAAATCCTTGAGCCCCATCTGTTAAAATCAGGTGAAAACGCAAAAAAAATACCTGTCGTTATAGGAACGGTAGAAGGAGACCTTCACGATCTGGGAAAAAATCTTGTTGTAACAATGTTACAGGCTTCGGGATTTCCTGTAATTGATCTGGGTAGAGATGTGCCTAATATGGAATTTGTTAAGAAAGTCAGAGAAGTAAAACCATGTATTCTCTGTATGTCTGCTCTTATGACCACTACTATGATAAGGCAGAGAGAGGTAATAGACAGCTTAAAACAGGAAGGTATCAAATCGGAAGTTAAAGTTCTTATAGGAGGTGCGCCGATTTCTTCCGAGTGGGCCAGAGACATTGGAGCAGATTCATACGGTGAAGATGCGATGGAAGCTGTGGCAGAAGCAGAGAAAATGGCTGTTTAAAAAGAGGAGGTTTATTATGGAACAAAAAGAAATGAATAAAAGATTTGACCAGATAGACAAAAGATTTGACCAGGTAGACAAAAGATTTGATAAAATTGAAATAGATATAAGTGGCCTTACTTCTATGTTGAAACTTATGATAGAAAAACTGGATAAAATGGATAAAAAACTTGATAGAATTAATATAAAGGTTGAGAAAAATTCCTGGACATTAAAAGAGCTTGAATGCAGGGTAGAGGATATGGAGGCAAAATTTGCAACTACATAATTGAAGATTACAGGAAATTTCATTAATTGATTCTATGTATAATTTTCGCGTCACGCGTCACGCGTCACGCGTCACGATAATTAAAAGGAGAATTTGTTTATGAGACCGGTATGTTCTATTTTAACAGAAGATGATATAAAGAAAATCGTTAAATCGGCATTTGACTTACTTGAAACAAAAGGCGTAGTAGTTCATAACAGACAGGCTCTTGAGATTTTTGAAGCAGGCGGAGCCAGAGTAGATTATGAAAGTGAACTTGCTCTTATACCGTCACATGTTGTGGAGAAAGCTCTGGAACTGGCTCCCGGAAATATAAAACTTTATAATAGTGAAGGCCACGTTGCCATGGACCTTGGAGGATATAATGTCCATTATGATCCGGGTTCTGCAGCCATTAATTTCCTGGATCACAATACAGGTGAGGTAAGAAAACCTGTTACAAAAGATTTTGTCGAGTTCATACAGATAGCGGAACAGCTTAAATATATCGATGCCCAGAGCACAGCTTTAATCTGTGTTGATGTGCCTGAAGAAATTGCAGACCGTTACAGGTTATTTCTTGTTTTAAAATACGCCCAGAAACCTGTTATAACAGGAGCTTTCTCCATAGATGCTCCTTCTGTCATGTATGAAATGCTCTGCCTTATGTCCGGAGGGCCGGAAGCGCTCAGAGAAAAGCCCAGGGCTATTTTTGACGTATGTCCCTCTCCTCCTTTAATGTGGAGTGATGTTACAAGTCAGAATTTAATAGATTGTGCCAGGTGGGGCATACCATATGAACTTGTGTCCATGCCTCTTGCAGGGGGTACGTCTCCTGCGACTCTTGCGGGAGCACTGTTACAGCATACTGCGGAAAATCTGAGCGGAGTAACACTCGGTCAGCTTGCCTGCCCGGGGGCAAAGGTAATTTACGGAGGTTCTCCTGCCATATTTGATATGAGAAAAGGCACAACACCTATGGGTGCTATTGAAACAATGATGCTTGATTCTTCCTATAATCAAATAGGTAAATATCTCGGCCTTCCAACTCATGCCTATTTAGGCATGACAGACGCCAAAGTGCCTGATAGCCAGTGTGGCGCAGAATCTGCTCTGGGTATAATACTCGGAACCCTTGCAGGTGTTAATGTCATCTCAGGGCCGGGAATGATGGATTTTGAAAGCTGTCAGAGTCTTGAAAAACTTATCCTTGATAATGAACTGTGCGGAATGGCCAGAAGGCTTACAGGAGGTATTGACACTTCTGATGAAGCGATAGCACTGGATATTCTAAAAGAAGTCGGTCATGAAGGTAAATTCCTGACTCACAGACACACCCTGAAATGGTTTACTAAAGAACAGTTTATTCCTTCTCCTGTCATAGACCGTTCCACCAGAAGGGAATGGGCCGATAGCGGAGAAAAGAGCTGCAGAGAACGATCGAAAGATATGATAGATAAATTGCTTAAATCGGCTAAAGGTAAGGTAATAGACAGAGAAACAGAGAAAAAATTAAATGATATTATGTTATCACAGAAAGGTTTTCCTGAAAAATTAATAGAAGGGTAAAGTGGTAACGCGTCACGCGTAACGTGTAAGTTCACATACGCGTCACGCGTTACGCGTCACGCCTATATGATTTTTAATGATTTTTTTTATCTCTTAAAACAGTACGGGAATATAAGAAAATGTGTTCACTGTGAAGCCTATGAGCATGCCATGGCTCATATGAATAAAGATGCACCTGCATATTTGAATGAAGATTGGAACAGTAATGCCATAGTAATTAAAACAGAGGTTTACGGTTTCGTAAACTGTGAAGTCTGTCCTCCTGCAGTAATACTCGGTGAATATCTGGAGAAGGGACATAAGAGAAGGGGGTTGAAAAAGAAGAAAAATTCGACCAGTGAGTCGTGAAGAGTGAAAAGTGAGTCGCAGGAGCGAACACAGTTCGGCCGGTACCGGGTGAACCTGCGCATTACGCGTCACGCATCACGAACCACGCGTTACGCGTTACGCGTTACGCGTCACGATTATCACCCTTCACGCTTTCTTCTTCTTTTTCTTATCCCATTGAAACCATGAAGTGACAGAGTGTTTCATCGTTTTCCAGAATACCTTTTCTCTTATCTTTAAGAGCGCCTGTCTTGCCGCTTCCTGTTCAGCTTCTTTTTTGTTATCTCCTTTGCCCTGGCCGATTTCTTTTCCATTTACAGAAACAGATACATTGAAATATTTACAGTGTTCCGGTCCGTCTTCTTTTATTACCGAATATTCCGGTACAGACTTATATTCCTTCTGTGCTATTTCCTGAAGAGCAGATTTATAGTTATAATATTTGCCTGTAGTAAGTTCTGACAGTTCATCAAGTACATTTGTTTCTATAAATTTTTTTGCGCTCTCCCATCCTCCGTCACGGTACAGGGCTCCTATAACACTTTCAAAGGCATCTGCAAGGACTGATTTAAGTTTTCTTACATTTTCTCCTTTTTCCAGTTCTTTACTTATAAGAAGGAACTCCTTCATTTCCAGTTTTTCTGCCAGTCTTGAAAGGGTATCTCCGCAGACGAGGAAACCTTTTAATTTCGTAATCTGTCCTTCATTATGATTTGGGTATTTATTAAAAAGAAATTCAACTACAACCAGGTCCAGCACTGCATCACCGAGCAGTTCAAGTCTTTCGTTGCAGCTTACATGATTCCACCCTTTTTCATCTGCATAGGATTTATGTATCAGTGCATTATGTATAAGAAGCTTATCATTGAAGCGATAATCTATTTTACGTTCAAATCTGCACAGTTCCAATTGACGTTTTGCCGATATACTCATTTCAGTGATCAGTGAGCAGTGTTCACTGACCAGTTTTTGCCCACCGGTCAGTGAACACTGTTCACTGCTTTTTCCCCTCCTCGCATTCTTTACAAATTCCGTATATTTCCAGCTTATGATAGAGAGATTTGAAATTATTTTTTTCGGCCATTTCAATCTGAAGTCTTTCAATCTGGGGATGGTGAAATTCATGGATTTGCCGGCATTTTATACATATAAGATGATCATGATGGGTATGACCGTACACATGTTCATACCGTGTCTGACCATCTCCGAACATTCTTTCCTGTGCCAGATTGCATTCACAGAGTAATTTCATTGTTCTGTACACCGTAGTATAACCTGCTTTTATCCGTTTCTTCTTTAATATAGTATAAATTTCATCTAAAGTCAGATGTTTTTCTATGGAGAAAAAAATATCTGCTATTTCCTGTCTCTGCTGTGAAACATTCAGATTATTATCATTTAAATATCTTATAAATATTTCTTTTTCAATCGCTTTTGTTAATAAAGTCAATTAATTCACCTCGTTAGATAGTGGCGGGTGAGTTGTGATGCGTTATAGTCGTGACACGTGACGCGTAACGCGTGACGGGTGAAGCGTGATGCGTGATGAGTAATGCGTTAAATAAAGTTGAGAGTTGAAAGTTGAGGGTTGAGAGTTTTAAATCAGTCAACTCTCAACTATAAACCTTAAACTATAAAATCTCTTCACTCTTCACGACTCACTCTTCACGACTCACGACTCACTAAAACAGCCCTACAGTATTCCCGTTCTCATCAATATCTATATTTACCGCCGCAGGTTCAGAAGAAAGTCCCGGCATAGTCATCATCTTACCCAGTATAGGATAGAGAAAACCTGCCCCTGCGGACGCTCTTATATCATCTACGGGAACGGTAAAATGCTTCGGCGCACCTTTAAGCGTCGGATCATGTGATAGAGATAGATGTGTTTTGGCCATATTTACAGGCATTTTATCATATCCAAGTTTTTTGTAAAGCTTTAATCTTTTCTTTGCCTGAGGTGAGAATGTGACTCCATCTGCACCGTAAATTTCTTTTGCTATTGTTTCAATCTTTTCTTCTATTGAAATGTTCAGGTCATAAAGAAAATGGAAATTATTCGGTTTCTCACAGGCTTTTACCACAGCTTCTGCCAGTTCCAGAGCACCTTCTCCGCCTTTTGCCCAGCACCGGGATTCTGCTGTAAAATCTGCTCCCTGTTCTATGGCTATTCTCTTTACTGCTTCCACTTCTTCCTCTCTGTCAGAGGTAAATCTGTTTACGGCAACTACTGCCGGTATGCCATGCTTTTTTACTATCTCTATATGTTTTGCGAGATTTTCACACCCTTTTATAAGGGCAGGCATATTCAATTCTTCTATTTTTTCCTGTGGCAGAGGTACTCCCGGTTTTGCAATATAGGCTCCTCCGTGCATTTTGAGTGCTCTTATGGAGGTAACTATAACTGCTGCATCAACCCTGAGTCCGGAGAGTCTGCATTTTACATTTATTAATTTTTCAAAACCGCAGTCAGAGCCAAATCCGCATTCTGTTACAACATAATCGGCAAGTTTAAGGGCAACCATATCTGCAAGGGCGGAATTATTTCCATGGGCTACATTGGCAAAAGGCCCTCCGTGGATTATGACAGGCGTATTTTCTGTGGTCTGTACCAGATTGGGCTTTATGGCTTCTTTCATAAGAACAGTCATGGCACCTGCTGCTTTTATATCTTCAGCAGTTACAGGTTTTCCGTCAGGCGTAAATCCGACAACCATTTTAGAGAATCTTTTTCTCAGGTCGAAAAGGCCTGTGGTAAGGGCGAGTATTGCCATGGTTTCGGACGCCACTGTTATATCATAGCCTGTTTCCCGGGGAATACCGTTCTGGCTGCCTCCGAGGCCTGTAATAATATGTCTGAGTGCTCTGTCGTTCAGGTCAACACATCTTCTTATCAGAACATTCTGTGGGTCAATATTTAATTTATTTCCAAGCAGAATGGATGTGTCGGTCATGGCTGCAAGGAGATTATGAGCTGTTTCCACTGCATGACAGTCACCTGTGAAATGAAGGTTTATCTGTTCCATAGGAAGAACCTGTGAGTAACCTCCTCCGCATGCTCCTCCTTTTATGCCGAAGGTAGGTCCTTTTGACGGCTGGCGGCTTGTATTACAGACTGATTTGCCGATTCTCGCAAGTCCCTGTCCCAGGCCGAGAGCAGTAACAGTTTTACCTTCTCCGAGAGGAGTAGGGGTAATGGCAGTAACTGCTATGAGTTTCCCGTTTTTTCTTTCCTTCAGTCTTTCCAGTATGGAAAGAGAGATTTTCCCGATGTGTTTTCCGTATGGTTCCAGTTCCTCTTCCAGAATACCGAGTTTTTCCGCTATGTCTTTTACAGGTTTCAATGTAGCTCTCTGAGCTATTTCCAGGTCGTTCTGCATGTGTTAGATTCTCTCCTTTTTTATGTGTGATAAATATTACGTGACGCGTGACGCGTAACGCGTGACGCGTAGGGTACAACCTGCTCATTACGTTTCACTTTTTACGACTCACGACTCAAATTCATAAGAAAAATAACAGCTTATATTTTTCTCTTCAAGAAATCTTTCCACTTCCGGTGTAACAATATGTGTTAACATGAGAGGAAATATTTCTTCTTTTATTTCTTTTTTCAATCTTTCTATTTTCTTTAAAAATTTTATTATATCTTTCTTTCCTAACTGAGATTTTCCCTCTCCTATTATATATATTTTATTTCCATCTTTATTAATTCCTTCTCCGTAGACATCAATCTGTTCTTCTGTGCCGTCAAAATATACATAATATTTCCTGAGCAGTCTTCCTTTTACTTCTATATTTTTATCTCTTTTCAAGACTGAAGGGAGATATTTAAATGCCTGATTTTCAAGAGAAAACCCTATGGAATGAGACATACCTCCCACTTCCTGTCTGGTTTTTTCCATTTTATCTTCAGTTTTCCTCTGTGCTTCTGCCAGTTCTCTTGCAACGATTTCCGATTTTTTCTGAACCTCTACCAGTTCTTCTACTTTAATTTCCGTTCTTTTTTGAGCTTCTGCCAGTTCTTCTACTTTAATTTCCGTTCTTTTCTGAGCTTCAGTCAGTTCTTTAACTGCTGTTTGAGTTTCTTTCTGAAGTTCGGACAGATCTCTCACGTTGGCTTCTGTATTTATCTGTGCCCTGGCAAGTTCTTTCATCAAATTTTTTAATTCTGAAAAATCTGATTTATCTGCAGCCTGTTCTCTATTTTTTTCTATTTCCAGAAGAATCATATAGAAGATTTCTTTTAAAAGCGGTTCAACTATATCTATTTTTTTTAAAAGTTCCGTATTGGAAATCATAGTTTATCACCTCTCACGCCATATTTAAAACTTCTTTTCAAATATTTCTTCTATTATATATTATAACACGCCAGATTTTTTGCAACAATAAATTCTTAAAAAACTAAAAAAATGAGAGGAATATGAAGGATTTCATTCTGTTTTATAGAATAAAAAGTGAACATCCTGCAGAATAAAAGATGGTAATTTAAAATAAAAATGAAAATAAAGATAAAAAAAGCAGGATTTTTGAAGACTTCTATCGAATAAAGTAGGTCGAAATTTAAATTGAATTTTGAAAAAAATATTAACCTTTAAGGAGTAATATTTATCTCTGTAACGGAAAAAATTTATTGTAGATATTTATAAAATACTAAATTTTATAGAAGGAATTTTGCCCTGAGGTTAGAATATTTATATTTACTCTTTGTACGGACTTTTTGTTCCGGCAAATAAATTAGCCTGTAATATAAAAAATTAAATTCATAAAGGAGGGTGCGTCATTCAGTGAAGAAGAGAAATAAGCGTTTATTTCTAATTCCTTTTACTCGTTCTCCAACGTGATAATTAAAAAAAATTAAGGTCGATAAATTTTGGGAAAAAAGCTATGATTAAAAATTTTTCCTGTAAGATTAAGAAAGGGTGATTTAATTAAATGAAAAAGTGGTTTATCACAGCCTGTGCAGCTTTATTATTAGTATCATTACTAATTTCTTTTGCATCAGTAACGTTGGTAGGCTGCGGTGACGATGCAACTGTTATTACAACACCTGTAGCAACATCTACACCTACACCGTCAACAACACCAACACCATCAAACACACCAACACCAAACACATCTATTAATGTAACAGTACATTAAATACTAAGGAGGTAAATATGAAAAGAAGTTTTGTAACTTTAACAATTATCAGTGTTTTTCTCGCCCTTTACCTCATTGGTTGCGGCGGAGGAGACGGAGTCTCAGGTATAAATTCTCTTCCCAATACAAGCAGTGGGACTGGCGAGCTAGTAGTATCAGTTGAATGGCCGGCAGACGAACTGTCAGCCAGTTTAATTCCATCTGCTACTTCTAAAATAAAAATAGAAGTACAGAAAACAGACGGTACGGCTCTTGTGCCTGCCGTGTATATTAACAAAGGTGAAACCGTCGGAACAGTATCAAATGTTCCTACAGGTGCAGCCCAGGTTTATATGGCAGCTCTTGATGCTGCCAGTAATCCTCTTTCCGCAAGAATAAAACCAATTACAATTGTAAGCGGAACCAATAATATGGAAGCTCAGCTCGGTCTTATGATTTTACCAGGAATAGGTACTGCAAAAGGTACTCTTTCTCCAAATTTAATTCCGATTGAGCCAACTCAGACCCTTTATGTTACAAACCTTGACTCTACAAAGACCTATTATGTAAGATTTAATCTTAACGGTCGTGTAGTAGACCTTGGCCCAATTGCATCAACAGATGCAGAAACAAAATGGGGACATAAATTCTCCGATTCTGATATGGGAACCAACATAAATGCAAATCTTTATGAAGGCCCTCCGAACCAGAATCCTTCAATATCAACAGTTACCTTCCAGGCTACAATTCCAGGTGGCAGTGATTATACATCAGTAGATAGAATTGGTGAAATTTCTGCAGATCCATACGATTGTAACAATGGTTGGACATTCCTTACAGCCGATAGTGACGGAAACTTCTTTGTCGGTATCTATAACCCGCATGATGTATTCAATACAACTACCGGTTATCTTGCAACAAACTACATTTATAAATATGCTCCGAATGGACAGAGAATTCAATCCACTTCTCCTCAGGGCTTTATCACTACCGGTATTCGCCAGATTTTAAGTATGGCAGTAGACCATCAGGGCAAATACCTCTATGTAGCAGGCTGGGCAGGTCCCGATTCTGATACTCGTGCCGTTCTTGCTGATGCAAGGGTCTGGAGATTTGATGCAGTATCAGGTGGAAATCCGTCTTCTCTTGCCTATCCGGGCAGTTTCATTACCCAGTATTCTGATGCAACAGTATTGTCCCAGGGTATTGCCATTGGTTATGATGATACTACACAGAATCTTCCACTGTGGCTCTATGTAATAGATGCCTCCAATACTGCTGCTCCAGTGCTTCACAGAGCAGACATTAAAACCAATACTATTCCATCTGCTACCAAATGGGATGTAAAAACAGGTTGGACTGCAGGTGGAGCTCCAATTGTTCCTAACCTTGCAGGTGCTATACCGGTTGATATAACAGTGACAGCCGATGATGTAAATCTCTACATCATTAATAATCAGGTACATAATGTTCTCACAAACCCGATTAAAACCTACAGAGCATCAGATTGCAGTGATGCTGCAGTAGAAGATATTCCGTTTAATGGACTTGAAAGACTCTGCCAGATTGATGCTGCTTATACAAGTCCCAGTATGGCAAGTTCTTCTTATACCTATGTTGTCAGCGCCGTAAACGTTGATAATGCAAGACCTAATGACAATGGTAAGGTCTGGAGATATAATGGTATAACATGGGAAGCCCTTATAGACGGACTTTGCAATCCAGTAGGTTCTTATGTGGCCAATACCACAGGTGGAACTCCAACTGAATCTTATCTTCCATATTTCTTTGGTGGAGATTCAGTTCTCAGTAGCAATGATTTATATGATGCCGTAACAGGTTCTGCCGTAGTTAATATGGCGGGTACAGAATATTATGGTATTCCAGGTAACGTAGCTTTTGGTTTACAGAAGCCAGCTCTCAGCCTCTGTGTTGTTCCAAATGATAATGGCCAGCTTCTTGTTGGAGATATATTCCATCATGTAAGCCTTTACAATAAAGCAGTAACCCTTACAACACAGGCTGCCAATCTTGTAAAAGATTGGAGATTCCCATATGAATCCTTTGCATTTCCTTTCGGACTTTCCGATGATGCAAGCGGAAACATTTATGTTACAGATACAGGTAACTGCCGCGTAGTAAAAATGGCAGGCGCAACAAACAACACATATATTGGCCAGTGGGGTTATCCAGTAGATAATCCTCTTGCTGTCAATAATGTTACAGGTCCACAGTTTAATGCACCGCTCGGTATAGATGTAGATGCAGCAGGAAATGTCTTTGTTATTGACAGAGATGTAAATCCTGATGATCTTCTCTTTAGAGGCCGTATGCAGCAGTTCCCGCCAACAGCAGGTACCTTCTGTCTTAATCAGAGTGGTTCTACTGTTAACAGATATCGCAGTTCATTCCAGCATTTCTACTATCCGACCGGTATTGCAACAGACGGAACAGATCTCTTCATCGCAGATACAGGTGGAGGCCCGATAACTATGGGTGCAACTCGCAAGAGTGGCGTACAGAGAATTGGTATCGATGGATCTTCCAAGGTTATTTATACAGGTTCTACTATTGATGCATATCCAGTAGCTCTTGTAAGAGACGTTGCTTTAGATCCAGACAGACATATCTGTTATGCTTCCGATGCATATAACCGTGTCCTTAAATATGACATTACATCCAGCCTCTGCGTTGGACAGATTTCAACCAATGCTCCTTCACAGGGTATTTCAAACGGTCAGTTTGATCATCCTCAGGGAGTTGAAGTTGACAGTCTCGGCTATGTCTATGTAGTGGATACCGGTAATGCCCGTATGCAGAAATTTACTCCTTATAATGCAACAGATTTCTCTTCCAGCAATGGTTGGGTTGCAACATGGAACAACAAAGGCCAGTCCTTACAGTTCCCATGGGCAGTCATAGTTCCATCTGCAGGTTCGAGAAGCGGATATGTTTATATTACAGAGAGAATTATCCACAGAGAACTGGTATTCCAGGCTGTAAAATAGTTCTTTATGTATTAGTCTGATTAACAGATGAACAAGGGGCGCTCATTTGAGCGCCTCTTTTTTTCTGGCAATCTGGACAAACCGTATATTTAGATCAGGGCTTACGCAGAAAATAGTGAAAAATCAGTCATTGCAAGCGAAATAAAGCAATCCCATTATTGTTGGGGGTGTGTGGTATTGCTCTGCTCCTCTCAATGACAGGATGTGTAACGCTGTTTAGATCAGTAAGGAACAGCTAATACATCATGGCTATCAATATATTGTTCTGCTGTCTGGAACTTCGTAGACAAAAATATCACGACAGCAACACACATCCTATTTGAATAGAATATAATGTGAAGTAGCAATGATATAAGCTCTAATAAATATGCCTGTTCCAGTTTATACTATTTAGCTTTATACATAGTAGTCTGCCTCCCTGGTCCTCCGGAGAAAAAAATATCACGGCAACACAAGGTATATTTTATTGAATTATAATTCAACGTAGCATGATGTAAGCTGTAACTGTTATAAACGTTCCAGTTTAGATTTTTTTCGGAGGAGCATCAGGCAGGCAGACGGTATTTACCTATTATTCAAATTATTCACTTTAATTAAAGCAATGTGGTAGGTATTACTTATTATAGCATATTACACATTAAGTCTATGGCAAAATGGTACAAAATTGATAGCGAAATGGTATTGGAACAAAATGTATTACGTTAATAAACCTATACGAATGAAAAAACAGAAGGCTATACCTTCTGTTTTTTTATGTTATAAATATCCTGATACAGAGAATTATTTTCCTTTCCTACCTGTCTTTTTTTCATTCTGTGCTTTGATGACAATAGCTTTTTCATCTTTTACAGACATATTATCAGGTTCTATCTTCAATACTTTGTCATAGTATTCTATTGCTTCATCGTATTTTCCTTCTTTATACAGTAAAATCCCTTTATTTTTAAGAGCAAGTATGAATTTCGAATCTATATAAAGAGCTTTGTCATAACATTCCTTGGCTTCTTTGTATTTACCAAGCATATACAGAGTCCAACCTTTTGCATTCAGTCCTTCAACGCTCTGGGGATTAAGTTTTACAACCTTATCATAACATTCAAGAGCTTGATTATATTTCCCTGTATTATAGAAAAGGGTTCCTTTGTTGAACCATGAAAACCAGTCATCTTTTGCAATCTCAAGTGCTTTATTAAAACATTCCATCGCTTCTTTACTTTTACCGAGCTCTTTCAATATCGCTCCTTTATTTGCCAGAGCAGGATAAAGGTTGGGATTAATTTTTAGAGCTTCGTCAAATGTTTTTATTGCCTCGTCATATCTTCCTAGGTTTTTCTGGGCATATCCTTTGTTATACATGGCTTTTGTATAGGTATTGTCGAGCTTTATTGCTTTATCATAACATGTAATTGCCTCATCATATTTTGAAAGTTTTGACAGTGCTGCCCCTTTCCCGTTCCATGCTTCTTTATATTCCGGATAAATCTTCAAAGCCTTATCATATTCTACTATAGCTTCTTCATATTTCTTTTGCATAGTTTTAATATCACCAAGATTATATGGGGCCTCTGCCTCTGCTTTTTTCTTTGCATCATTACAGGATGTAAGAGACAGGCACATAAACAACATCATAATTAAGAGAAAAAATTTTTTTATCATAAAATCAACCTTTCTTAAATAGAGAATCTTTCAATGGTAATGATTATATCAAAATAATCCTTTAGGTGTAAAGGTAAATCTGATTAAAGTTTTTTAATTTCCTGGGGTATTTTTTTGTAACTACCTTTTATCTGCTTTTCTATGTTTTATTCACGAAGATGGACGATATAAATTCTTTCACAAAAAATTAAAGCCTATTCATCCAGTATAACGTTTTGACAAAACACTTATATTAACATAATATGAACATTATTAATTTATATGCATGTTATATATAAAGATTTTCACTAAACATTATACTGGAAGTGAATAGGCTCTGTATATTTAATAAAAATTATATCATGTTGGATATTTCGATAATGTAATCTTTATCTTTAACCTTTATCACGAGTAGGACTTGCTACAGGTGTTGGCTCCTCTATTTTCTGTTCAATCTTAATCACTGCATTCCCAACTTCATATTGCTGCATTTCTGCTCCTACACCGGTTTTTGTATTTACCTGTGCAGTTCCTCCTGTGAAAACAACTTTTATTGTTGTTGGCATAGGAGGTGCAGTGGAGTATGATATATTGAAGTTATAAATACTGCCTTTAGTTAAAGGAGTAGTTCCCTGCCTTTGAAACATGGTAAGATCTGCTTTTTTAGACCAATCTTCTGGTGGATTTAATACACCACTTACCAGTGTTGCCCCGGCAAATGGGAAGTTTGGATTGGTTGAATTGTTATCTGAAGCCAGTATCTCAAAACCCTGAATATTAAGGGTTGAAGTGGTTTTCTGATATACGTGAACGGTAAGTGTTCCAACCATTACACCTGTCTTTTGTCCTGGGGATATAACATACTCGGCGCTTAAATTGAATTGAGATGAGACATCGACTCTGGTAGGTACAGGTGTTGGAGTAAATGTAGGTGTTGGAGAAACCGGTGTGAATGTTGCAGTTGCCGCTTTAGTCGGCGTAGCTGTACTTACAGGTGTGACTGTTCCATCATCACTGCATCCGTTCATTATAATGATTGTTGCTAATATGGATATAATTATACATGCTATAGCGTAGTTGTTTTTTCTCATTATACTATACCTCCTTGAAAGATAGTTTTAAATTCTTTAGCATTTAAACCCACCCTATGAAAGCAATAATTAAAACATAAACGTGAATTTATATATACATACCTCCTTTTCTCTTTCTATTATAGTGTATTTCATAACTTATTAGAATTTAAGTCGTCGTGACGCGTAACGCGTGACGCGTGACGGGTTTAATCCCTGCGCATCACGCATTACGCATTACGAGGTCATTATTTATGGATAGTTATGAAACCAAATTACTACTCAAATATTAATTTTATCATAATAATCACTTATGTTCAATACATTTCAATTGGATGGCTGTGTAAAATAAAATTTGTTTTATACAGGCTTTAAAGAAATATTACCTTCCCTCTGTATGGGCGGCGTGAACTGCCTATGTGTATCAACCTAATGGTATATATATACGATAGTTCAAGAATTAGTCCTATCCTTCAGATCTTTAAAATACTGCGCCTTTATTATCTCTCACAAAAAAACGCAATCTATTTTTTATATTATTATAATTGTTCTACTTTACCACTTTTTATAAAAAGAATATAATAAAAAAAGAAGTAGTGATGAATTATGCTGAAAGATAAGACTTTAAACATCTCTGCAGACTCTTACAGACAATCAAAGTTAATTGTTACATATGAAGGAGTCTCTATAAAAACTTACGGAATAGTTACTGTGGTGAGTATAAATAATAAATATTTGCTTGCGTGACGCATGATGTATGGAAGACTCTTATTACATGCTTATGCTCAGGTCAATAATACAATCAAAATCAATACAGAAAGGGATGATATTATGGAAGGTGTTGCAAAAAAAACAGATAAATATTTTACCTATGCCGATTATCTGACCTGGCCAGATGAGGAAAGGTGGGAAATAATCGAAGGAGTTCCTTTCAGTATGTCTGCTCCTTCCGATATTCATCAGAAGGTTTTAAGGGAACTTCTTACTGAATTTAATATTTACCTCAGAGGCAAAACCTGCCAGATATTCAGCTCTCCTTTTGATATTTCTTTGCCACAGGCGCAATCTGACAGCGATGATAATATTTATACTGTAGTTCAACCTGATCTGGTAGTAGTCTGTGATAATAATAAGATCAGCCGTAAGGGATGTAAAGGCGCTCCCGATATAGTCATTGAAATTCTTTCACCTTCTACTGCTTCAAAAGATTGTATAAGGAAGAGAGAGCTTTATGAGAAACATAAAGTAAAGCAATACTGGATTATTGATCCCGAAGAAAAGGAACTTTTTGTTTTTAAATTAACAAAAGATTTTATATACAGAAATCCTGAAAAATATAAAAAAGACGATAAAATAAAGGTAGAAGGATTGGAAGGACTGGAGATTGATTTAAATCTGGTTTTCGGTTAGGAATGAAAATTTATTAATTGTCTCTTTCCTCGCGTCACGCGTTACGCGTTACGCGTCACGATTAATATATTTGAGACATTTATTTAACTGCCATTCCTTAATGATATTTTATGTGGATATGGTATAATAAAATAAGGTGAAGGATGCCGCGTTAAGAAAACCCAAAAACCGGTTATAAGTTAAAAATCTGGAAAATAAATAATGTGTGAAAGGGAATTACCGATGGAAAGTGTTGCAAGAAAATTAGATATAGAAAAAAAGTATAGTTATGCAGATTACCTCACCTGGTCTGATGATGAAAGGTGGGAGCTTATTGATGGTGTTCCTTATAATATGAGTCCTGCTCCTGTACTGGATCATCAGAGAATATCGGGAGAGTTATTCAGACAGATAGCTAATTATTTAATTGATAAAACCTGTGAAGTATTTGCTACACCTGTAGATGTTCGGTTTCCTGAAGGTAAGAATAAGAATGATAAAGAGATATTTGATGTTGTTCAACCTGATATTATTGTTGTATGCGATCAGCATAAGATAGAAGATTATAGAAGTTGCCTCGGTGCCCCCGATATAGTGATAGAAATTCTTTCTCCTTCTACTGCTACTAAAGATTGTTTAAAGAAAAGAAGACTTTATGAAAAAAATAAAGTGAAACAGTATTGGATTGTAGAGCCTGATGAAAAGGAAATTTATATTTATAAATTGAAAAATAATGATATTTATGAAACTCCTGAGGAATATACGAAAAGGGATAAAATAAAAGTTGAAGGTTTTGAAGGTATGGAGATAGATTTAAGTCTGGTTTTTAGAAAAGAAATATTAAAAAAAA
>JAKPQU010000243.1 GCA_029555925.1 Bacillota bacterium | reverse complement strand
TAATCTTCTCTTACCTCTCTCACAAGATTACCGGTAAGATCCATCATTACGGCATAATCAGCCATTTTACGGTTCATATGTGATAATATTTTTTTTCCCTTTTCATCACGCCACTCATATACCAATTTCATTACTATTAATTCCAGATGGTCAAGACCTGCAGGGAAAATTTCAAAAGGCAGAGAAAGATAATCAGAAAGGTCTTTCATGTTAAGGCTGCTCTTCTCACTGACACCTGTATCAAAAAGAACCAGTTTTTCTATCGATTCATGAAAAAATTCTTCTGCCCCTTTTTTATTAAATCCCATATGTTCCAGATGAGATTGCCAGTCAATCAGCCATCCGGGGCTTATCAGGTAATATCTTTTCTTTATATAATCATCAATAATCGCCCTGTCTGCAAGCAAATAAAAACACCGGTCAAAGTGACAGATTCTTACATTCTTTTCAGGTAAACTGGCCGTGTGATGTAAACAACCTCCTTCAATTACATAGATTGAACCGGTTCCGGAAGATTTTAATAAAAGATCGTCACATAGAGATGCAACAGAACCGGCGAGAGAAGCAGGTCTGAGGCAGTCTGCGATATAAGGTATAACCTTTACATCGTTAAAGCCTGACAGCACTCTGGAAAATTCTTTTGTAAAATGGCTGCACACCATCATATAAAGGATATCCATCATTATTCAATCCATTCAAGAGGATAGGTACCCCATTTTTTCACGGCTTCTGAAAGAGGACGTAGTTCCATAATCATAAAGATTAAAACCTCCGGCTCTCAGCATAGAAGATACTATTCTTTTTCCCAGTAAAGGTATTCCGCTATGTCCGGAGAAGAATAAAATTTCATATGTTCATCTATAATCTTCTCACAGGCCAGGCGAACCATTAAGATAAGAGCAGATTTGAAGTCTTCCCTGCAGGAAAAGTTTTTAACCATAAAATCTTCCTCTCTTAATAATATTTATAAGTACTGAGTTAAGCATAAATAATACATATATGCTCTCGTGACGCGTGACGCGTAACGCGTGACGCGTAAAATTCACTTTTCACTCTTCACTTTTCACGGCTCACCATTCACTTTTCACTCTAATTAAATTCAAATAACTTATGAAATATACTATTATATAATATCAAAAAAATTCTATATATCTCACTTAATCCCTCTATAAAATCTTCGTACTTGTATTTATAAATAATATTATGTTAAAATATAAAGAATTTCAAAATCTGTTATATTTTATGTAAAATAGTGAGTTTTCAGGAAATCTCTCACATTTTACAGATTTCAAGAGGGATAAATAAATGTCACTTATTGATAGGGTTCTTAAAGAAAGGTATAAATTAACAGAACTGATAGCAGAAGGCGGTATGGCCTCGGTATTCAAAGGAACGGATCTTCTGCTTCAAAGGACTGTTGCCGTTAAAATACTCAGACAAAATCTTAGCCTGGACGAAGACGGTATAGAGAGATTTTATAGAGAAGCAAGATCTGCCGCAAAACTTTCCCATCCCAATATAGTAAATATATATGATATAGGACAGGAAGAAGACGTATATTTCATAGTAATGGAATATCTCCCGGGAGGTACTCTTGACAGACTGATTTCAGGTAATAAACCGGCTCCTATAGATGAGATCATAAGAATAGGTACAGAAATATGTGAGGCTCTGGATTATGCTCATAAAAAAGGGGTTATCCACAGAGATATTAAAGCTCAAAATATTATGCAGGCAGAAGATAAAACAATCAGGGTAGTGGACTTCGGCATTGCAAGGGTTCTGGATACTGGAACCATGACAAAACCGGGAACAGTAATGGGGTCAGTATACTATTTTTCTCCCGAACAGGCAGAAGGTAAAGAAACGAGTATTTCATCAGATATATATTCTACAGGCGTATTATTATATTATCTTTCAACTGCCCGTTATCCTTTCGACGGAGAGACTGCCGTATCGATAGCTTTGAAGCATATAAAGGATCAACCTGTTCCTCCTGTAACATTTAATACTGATATAGATCCCAGGCTTCAGGATATAATACTTAAAGCCATGAATAAATCACCTGAAGACCGCTATAAAACAGCATCTGATATGGCTGAAGAATTAAAGTCTTTAAAAAAAGCAAATAAGACAGATAAAGTAGATAAAGATACAATAGAAAGACTAAAAAGTTATGATCTTGACACAGAAAAAACCGTTATAAGGAAAGCCCCTCCTGCTATACCAAAACAGGAAAAAAAGATTCCTCCGAAAAAACAAAAAAATCTTACTCCCCTGATAATAGGCATTGTAGTTATTCTTACAGGTATAATTCTGACAGGAATGCCTTATATAAAAAAACATTATTCATCCGTAAAAATACCTCTGATTATAGGGAAAACAGAAGAAGAAGCAAAAAAAGAGCTTTCTCCTCTGAAACTGAAACTGGAAATTATTTCAACTAAAAATGATGATATTATTCCTGAAGGGAAAATAATTTCTCAGGAACCGGCAGCAGGTGCATCTGTAAAAGGTAATACAACGATAAAGGTTGTAATAAGCCTTGGGAAAGGGAAAATAGAAGTGCCTGACATAACAGGCCAGAGTCTGGATGAAGCAACATCGGAGCTGGACAAACTGGGCCTTGAAATTTATGTAGAAGAAGAAGAGGCAACAGATAAATATTTACCCGGAACTGTTATGTTACAGCAGCCTGTATCAGGTACAAAAGTAGACGAAAAAACTAAAATACACGTAAAGATCAGTAAAAAACTGGAAGAAGTAGTAATACCTGATCTGGCAGGTCTTACTGAAGAAGAAGCAACAAAGGTTCTTATGGCAAAAGAACTGAAGCTTAAAATAGGCGGTTCACAGCACAGTGATATAGAAAAAGGTCTGATTATATCACAGGCGCCTGCAGCAGGAGAAAAGAGAGCAAAAAATTCCGAGGTAACAGTTGTTACAAGTTCCGGTCAGGATATGGTTACAGTTCCGGATATAACAGGTCTGACTCTCGGACAGGCCAGAGAAAAACTTAAAGAAATAAATCTGAATATTAAACTTGAAGAAGGTCAGGTAGCAGGAGACGATAGTATTTTAATAGAAACCCAGTCACCGCCTTCCGGAGACAGAATACCGGCAGGAGGAACTGTTCAGGTAACACTGAAAAAGTCAGAAGTAATGACTACAGTGCCAAATCTGCTCGGGAAACTGCTCTTTGATGCGAAAAATGATTTAACAGCCAGAGAGCTGACAACTGGAACAGTTACCGAAACTCCTTCCGATGAAGTGCCGGGAACAGTTCTACAGCAGGATCCCGAGTCGGGAACACAGGTAACATCAAAAACCGCTGTAAACCTGGTAGTTGCAAAAATAAAAGATAGCAATGTAACTGTGCCAGATCTAAAAGGTATGACAGTGTCAAATGCTATAGGAGAACTGGAAAGATTGAAACTGAAAACAGGATCTATAGTCCCCAGAGCCAGTTCCGAGAAAAAAGGTTCCGTCATATCACAGGATCCTCCTGCAGGAACAGGGGTTTCGGAAGGCACTGCTGTAAACCTGGAAATAAGCCAGTAGTAGTGAGTAGTGAGTCGTAAAAAGTGAAAAGTAGGGGCGACCCCCTGTGGTCGCCCGGTACCGGTGAACCACGCATTACGCATTACGCATCACGCATTACGCATTACGAACCACGCGTGACGCGTCACGATTTTCATATATGAAAGGAAAAACATGAAAGGGAAAGTTTATCTGATAGGCGCAGGCCCCGGTGACCCGGAATTAATAACCGTAAAAGGGAAAAAAATACTGGAAGAGGTAGATTGCATAGTTTATGACAGACTTGCAAACCCTGAACTTCTGGCGCTACGGAAAAGCGGGGCAGAACTTATATATGCAGGTAAAGAGCCGGGAGTGGAAAGCCAGAGCAAAATAAATAAAATACTGGTTAAAAAAGGGTCTGAAGGGAAAAAAGTGGCGAGATTGAAAGGAGGAGATCCTTTCGTCTTCGGCCGCGGCGGTGAAGAATGTGAAATACTTGCAGAACATAATATTCCCTTTGAAGTAATCCCAGGCATAACCTCTGCCATAGCAGTTCCTGCCTGTGCCGGCATAGCAGTAACACACAGAGAACACAATACATGCTTTTCAATCATCACAGGTCATGAAGATCCGAATAAAGAATCTTCGTCTATTGACTGGGCCTACCTGGGGTCAGGCAAAGATCCTCTTGTATTCCTTATGGGCATGGAAAGACTTGAAGACATAGCAGGTAAATTAATTGCTCATGGCCGCCCGCCTGACACGCCTGTAGCATTAATATACCGGGGCACCACACCTCTACAGAGAACTCTTGTATCTACTCTGGCCCATGTGGTAGAAGAAGCAAAAAAACAAAATTTTCGCCCTCCATGCATAATAGTTACAGGATCTATAGTAAAACTGAGAGAAAAAATAAAATGGTTTGAGAAACGCCCCCTTTTCGGTAAAAGAATAATCGTAACAAGAGCAAGGGCCCGGGCAGGTGAAATGTCGCAAAAACTGCGGGAACTGGGCGCATATGTAATAGAATGTCCCGTAATAAAAATAATCCCTCCCGAAAGTTATGAAGACCTGGACAGGGCAATCAATCATATAAAGAATTATGACTGGATTATTTTTACAAGTCAGAACGGTGTAAAACATTTTATGGATAGACTTTTTATGGCAGGAAAAGACGTAAGGATACTCTCAACAGCAAAAATCTGTTCCATAGGGCCGGCAACTGCAAAAGAACTTCGTAATTACGGAGTTATAGCAGATTATATGCCGCCAAAATTCGTAGCTGAAGAACTACTGGCACATTTTCCTGAACTGAAAAAAAACAGTAAAATCCTTCTCCCCAGGGCTAAAGAAGCAAGAGATCTGATAACGGAAGAATTTGGCAGAAGAGATATTGAGGTTGATACGGTAACTGCCTATGAAACGGACAGCGAAACTGTAATTGAAGAAGAGCAGGAAGAAATAAAAAAAGAACTTCAGGAAGTTATTGATCTCGTCACATTTACAAGTTCTTCCACTGTAAAAAATTTCGTCAAAATTATTGAAAAACTGGGACTAGAAACAAGTCACTTTAAAAAAGTGGCAGCCATAGGGCCGGTAACTGCAAAGACAGCGGAAGAGCACGGATTTAACGTAAAAATAAGAGCATCAGAATATACAGTAGATGGGCTTGTGACAGAAATTCTTAGATATTATAATCGTGAAGGGTGAAGGGTGAAGGGTGAAAGATAACTGTTCACTGCTCACTGTTCACAGACCGTAACCTCCCACATTATACTTATGCTTACAGAGTACTGCCCTTATAGTGAAATAATCTATTTCTTCAGGGAGACTGTATTTTATGGGTGCCAGTTTTTCCGTTCCCACTCTCTTAACTGCATCCAGAATAAGAGCTTCATAGGTTTTAGGGATAAAGGGATTTAAATCCACTTCCATCCCGGCACAGGCGCATTTTATAAGATGATCCTTGACAGTCAATATTTTCAAATTTCTTTCTCTCGCAATCTCTTCAAGAGATTGTCCTTTTTTATACATGTCAAGAGTTATCATATAACTTCGATCTACATTTTTCTTTTTTTGTTCAGATTTAACCTCCTTTTTCTTAATATCTAAAATATTTTCTTCTTTCACATATTTTTTTATTACTTCCATGAATTCATGACCGTATTTTTTAAATTTGCCTTCTCCGACACCTTTTATATTCATAAAAGATTCTTCATCTAAAGGATAGTATATGCTCATTTCCCTGAGGGTGCTGTCATGGAATATGACATAGGGAGCAAATCCTTCACGCCTGGAAATATCTTTTCTTAAGGCTCTCAATAAATCAAAAAGAATATTATCAAAGGATTCTTTTTCTTCTGAACCTTCATATATATGTTCTTCTGGTTCAGGTTTTTTAATTATTCTTAACTTACCGAAAACCTTCTCTTTATTTTTCAGCACAGGCCATGACTTTTCGTTTAATTTTAAAACAGGATATTTTCCTTCTGTAATATCCAGGTATTTATCTGCGAGCAGAGTATTTATCAGATCTTTTATTTCTTTCACGTCAAAATCCTTCATAATACCGTGAGTTGATAATTTATCAAAATCTCCCTTTAAAACCCTTATATTTCTGGAGCCTTTCAGTACCTGAGCAACAAGGTCAATGCCGAAACGTTCCTCCATACGATATACACATGAGAGAATTTTCTGTGCTTCTACAGTAATATCTGTCAATTCACTTTTATCATTACAATTGCTGCAATTCTCACAGTTATCATGAGGAAATTCTTCTCCGAAATATTGAAGAATATACCTTCTCAAACATTCACCTGTATAACAGTAATCAATAATAGATTTAAGTTTTTTATGTTCAAATTCTCTTCTTTCTGGAGGCAAATCATTGTGTTCTATTAAATATCTCTGTATGACTATGTCTCCGGGAGAAAAGAGTAAAATACAATCACTTTGTTCTCCGTCTCTGCCGGCTCTTCCGGCTTCCTGATAATAGGCCTCCATATTTTTCGGCATATTATAGTGTATAACACTCCTTACATTCGATTTATCAATCCCCATGCCAAAAGCATTTGTTGCCACAATAATATTTATATCATCATAGCTAAAAGCTTCCTGAGTTTTTGTTCTTTCTTCATCACCGAGCCCTGCATGATATCTGCCTGCCGTATAACCTCTGGCTTTTAAGACATCACAGACTTCATCCACTTCTTTTCTGGTGGAACAGTATATGATAACGGAAGAGTGTTTGTTTTTTTCAATATAATTCAGAATAAAATCCTGTTTATTCTCTCCCCTCATTACAGAGAAAAAAAGATTTTTACGATTAAATCCTGTAATATAAAGGGTCCCGTCTCTGAGTCCCAGAAGTTTTATAATATCTTCCCTTACATTCTCTGTAGCTGTTGCAGTAAAAGCACTTATGACAGGCCTTGCAGGAAGTTCTCCTATGAATGGGCCAATAGATAGATAACTCGGACGAAAATCATGGCCCCAGTGGGATATGCAATGGGCTTCATCAACTACAAGTAAAGAAATGGATAGAGATTTCACCAGATCACGAAAATAATTATTATCAAACCTTTCAGGAGCAATATAAAGAAGCTTGAACTGTCCTTTTTTTGCCATGTAAATTCTATCTTTAACCTCGGAGAAGGACAGAGAACTGTTTATAAAAGAAGCAGGTAAACCCAGGTTAGAAAGAGCATCCACCTGATTTTTCATAAGAGAAATCAAAGGAGAGATTACCAGTGTCAATCCGTCCAATAACATGGCAGGTATCTGGAAACATATAGATTTTCCGGCACCTGTAGGCATTATGGCAAAGGTATCTTTACCTGCGAGGATATTCTTTATAATCCTGTCCTGGCCGATTCTGAAATTACTGTATCCGTAATATTTTTTTAATATTTTTTCTGCTTTTTCTAACATATAAAATTACCTGTATCGGCTCGGAAAAATTCTCTTTATAGTAATTCAGTTATTCTCTAATATTAATATAAAATCCTTTAATCCGACTTATACTCTTGCAGATATCAGCAAAATTATGTAAAATAGAATCAATTTATTTTTAAAGGACTCGCTATGTTAAGAGCAATTGCCAATAAATTTATAAATATTGTGAATTTTGATGGAGAAATGAGGCATCTCGTACATATCCTGAATAAAAGGATTGATATGACGGGAGAAAATCCTCCTTTTAAATCCCATCCCAATGGTTTTAAAAGAGAAATTACAAGCAGACGTATCCGCATTGCCACGGCATATATCAATATTGTCCGTCAACTGGAATCTGAAAAATACGAAGATAGACTTGATGCTTTAGAAAATCTGATACAGGAATCATTTTATGCAAAAAAGCTGGACATGCCTCTCAATACTGCAAGACTGCAGGCAGCATTGATGAAGGAAGCAGTAAAACACAGGGGCAATCTTCGTAAACAGATGGAATACATGACAGATTTTACCAGAGCAAGCTACGGACAATCTGCAGTAATCAGGGAATTACTCAAAAAAATGTCACTCATAGAGGTACCGGAAGAAGGGAAAAAACTCCGGGAAATGAATCTCGGCTGGGACGGCCATGTTCATGACAACCTGTCAGAAGGTAGAAAAACTCTATCTCAGGTGCTGCTGGATGCCTTTATTAAAGGTATTTCCGAGGTGACTCTCGTCTATTATAATTTTATAGATACAAGAATAATGCTTGAAGCAATCAGAGCAGGAGAGATACTCGGAATAAAAGTCTCTACCGGTATTGAATTCTCTGTCGGGAAATCCGGCCAGAGAGAACATTTTATGTTTTTACTTCCTTCGTTTAACGATGTAAAAGAATATATCAATTTTCTCTCCGTAAATAAAGAAAAACTGCAGTTATTCAGAGAAGGCTTAAAGAAAAATACCTTTTACCGGCAGGCTACTCTGAAAAACATGCTGGAGCAATTCAATAAAAATCACCTGCAGGAATTAAATGTCGATAATTTTAATCAGGATGCTCTTACTGTTAAACCACTGTCATGGGAAGATTTGAAAGAAATAGTTCTTGAAGGTCAGGCATCAAGAAAACATCTCGGTGAATTACTTTACCGTAAATTAAAACCGGTTCTTTACAGGAGGGTCATCGCATTAAAAGCACAGTATGAAACAGTTCGACAGGATGTAAAAGAAAAACGTAAATCCAGAACAGACCTGCAGGTTCTGCATTCTCTCTACAAAACGACCAGAAGCACATATGAAGAACTTACACCTGAAAAACTCAGACTGAAATATTTTGAAAATAAAAGTGCTTTTGATTATGATTCGGCTTTTCTTTACGGAGAAGAAATTCTTGCCGGACTGAGGGATTTATTATGCGAAACGGTATATATTCATCCCCTGGAAGCCGGTATAAAAAAAGCAATCAGTACAATCATAAAACATCATAAATATATCACTCAGGTTGAAACATTCAATATGCAGGACAGTATATACCGTAACCCTGTGGAATATCATATTTTTAATGATTTCATTTCTCTTATTAACAGAGGCTCCTTTGAGGATTTAATTGATTTCTGTGACAGATCACATATTACAGATATTTCGGAAAAGGAATTAAATGACGCCTGTACATATTATCACAGTTATCCATTAAAAACTCGCTGCGGAAGTGACTCTACAGGTCGTGATCCCCGTATTCCCGGTATGGGTTTTATTCGTCTTGCTTCCATAGCCGAAAAATCTTCACGAAACTTTTTTTATAGAACCCATAAGGAATTACCCTTTAATATAGATATATGTCCCGGTAATAAATTCGATACAGGTGAAGGTTCAAACAATAATTATAATAAAGATATCATTATATCTCTTGGTAAAATATCTGAATTTAAAAAAAATTATGTAGGTGATGAAGAAAATCTTACAGAGATTAATATAAAAGAGTTCGTGACGTATCTTAATCCGACATTAAAAAATGTTATGAAAATAAGTGCAGGTGCTATACCTGCTTCTCTGACAATAGGACATATTTATACATTTATCTGGTTTGGAATCACATTTCTCAGAAATATAATAGCAGATCTTACATCTAATTCCGGGTTCAATCCAAGGGAGTGGAGATTTGAAGACATTGATTATGAAAATTCTGCAAATTCTCTTTTCTGGACAGGTTTTTCCGTACCATATCTAAAATTTTTTGACTTTATATTTGATAACAAATTAATTCCATTATTCAATATTATGAACAGTACGGTAATAAGATGGGGGAAATTCTTCATACTTTCTTTTACAAATGGAATTTATCTTTATTCTCATAACAGTCTGAGAGGATTTTCCGAAAGAGTCAAGCAGATGAATTTTTTCAGAAGCATTTTCTCTTTTCCTTTTGCTTCTATTTCTTCTTATCTACTGGATTATTTACATAAAGATTTTATCCCCGATGTAGTTCAGGCAAATATCTGGTCAAACGTTGTAGCCGGAGTTATTGAGGGTACAGGGAAATACCAGAGTATAAAGGTATCAAGGAAAAGAGATTTTATGGAATTACTTCCCCTCCTGGACAGTTTTGATGAAAAGAAAAGAGTTGTAGCGATAATGGATATTTTATACATATGGGCTAAAAGCCAGAGAGGGAAAACAACTCTGTATGATATTCTGATACATGATAAAGAATTAATAAAAAAAATGTATAAGATTTATCAGAATAATGTCACACTGGAAGAAGTAATAGAAATGGTAATAAACAATTATCATCATGAAGAAGAAGCTCTTGCACTTACCGGTATTATCGGTTCTTATTATTCACATTTCTGCACCTGGCTTAATAAAATTTACAGAACCAGTATTAACTGCCACTCACATTAACAGGCATGACCGGAGGGGTCACAAGCAAATATGAAAATTAACAAACAGTGAAGCATAAGACTTCATTATTTTCATATAAATATATTAGAAGGATCTGTTGAGAGAAATAAAATGAATATCCTGAAAATTGTAATGGTAATTATAAGCTCTCTCCTCATAGGGGCTCATTTCTTCCGATGGGGATACTATCCTCTTGTTATAGTATCACTGTTATTTCCATTGCTCCTTGCAGTGAGAAGACCTTGGGCAACAGGGGTTGTACAGTTATTACTTCTACTGGCCGGCATAGAATGGATAAGAACCCTTATTATACTTGTTTCCGAACGTCGTGCGACAGGGATGCCATGGACGAGGCTATCAGTAATACTCGGATCTGTAGCGGCATTTACCATAGTTTCGGCAATCATGACAGGAGTCAATGCCCCCGCCCACAAGAGGCGAGGCTTGCAATGCAAATTGTAAGTTCTCACATTGATTAGAGGCTTAAGGAATAATATTCTTTATGCAGTAGTTATTCAGGAGAGATACATACACACCTGCGGATATCTCTCACGTCTGCTCAGCTCTGTGGTTTTAAGTTAAACAGTCCTGTGGGGCAGGGACAGTGCTTAAAGCTTAAAAACTCTGAATAACGCCTCGATGGGAACCAACCGGTTTTAAAAGGTTCCGGAATAGAACTTGAGAGTATCTATTGGAAAAATCTTTTAGTAAGGAGTAATGAAGTTGGACATCTTTGTTTATGTATTAAATCAAAGAGGAAAACCATTAATGCCCTGCTCACCTGCAAAAGGGAAAAACTCTTAAAAGAAGGCAAAGCAAAAGTAGTAAGTAGAACTCCCTTTACAATTCAACTTACTATGGCTACAGGAGAGACAAAAACAATTTGTTACTCTGGGAGTAGACGGCGGGTATCTTCACATTGGACTATCGGCAATCACAGAGAAAAAAGAATTATTTTCAGCATCTCTTATGTTAAGGAAAGATATAGTTAAATTGAATTCCGAAAGAAAGAGTTACAGAAAAAGCAGGAGAAGCAGAAAAACCTGGTATAGACCGGTAAGATTTTCAAACAGAAAAAAAGAAGATGGATGGGTAGCTCCTTCATTACAGAACAAAGAGGACAGTCATATCAGGATTATAGAAGAACTTGAGCAAATATTACCTGTTAATGACATGGTTATAGAAGTAGCAAGTTTTGATATACAAAAAATTAAGAACCCTGAAATAGAAGGTGTAGAATATCAACAGGGAGAGCAGAAAGGTTTCTGGAACGAAAGAGAATATGTTTTCCATAGAGATAGCCATACCTGCCAGTATTGTAAAGGAAAATCTAAAGATAAGATACTGGAAACTCATCATCTCCAGAGCAGGCAGACAGGAGGTAATAGACCTGATAATTTAATAACTCTCTGTAAAACCTGTCATAAGAAGGTATCACAGGGGAAAATTACTTTGACAGTAAAACCTTCTAAAGGTTATAGAGAAGCAGGATTTATGACAACCATGAGATGGAAACTTGTAAACTCTCTAAAAGAAAAAGGAAGAAATCTAAAATATACCTATGGTTATATTACAAAAAAGAAGAGAATAGAATTAGCAATGGAGAAATCACATATTAATGATGCTTTTGTTATAGCAGGCGGAATGAACAAAGCAGGAGTAAACCATATTTTATAATACAGCATAGAAGGCATAACAGATCATTACAAAAAAACAGGAAAGGATTTAAACCTTCTATTAGAAAGAAGAAATACCATTACCAGCCTGGAGACTTAGTAAGGTTAAAAGAAGAACTCTGGAGTGTTAAAGGTGTTTTTAATTACGGAGAATGGGTTAGATTAAAAAATAGAACCGGAATAATTAAAAATGTGGCAACTAAAAAAATAGAACTGATTAAATATGGTGGAGGATTTTCTTTTGAATATTAAATTTACTAAACATTCCAAATACAATATTAATTATCATATGGTCTGGTGTTCTAAATATAGACATAAGGTGTTGGAAGGACACCTGGCAGACTTACTTAAAGAACTTATTGAAACTATTTGTAATAATTACGAATATGAATTACTTAATATAGAAATTATGCCTGACCACGTCCATTTATTTATATCATCACCACCTTATATAGCAACAACAGATATTGTAAAAACTATTAAGAGTATTACTGCTGTAGAGCTATTTAAAACTTATTCCAACTTAAAGACTAACAAATTTTGGGGTTCTGGTCTATGGAGCAAAGGTTATTATGTCGGAACTGCAGGCACTGTAACTGCTGATACGATACAGAGATATATTGATGAGCAAAAAAACAACTTGTGAAAAGAGGTGTGCCATTCATCCTCGCCCACAAGGGGACGAGGTTTTCTGGCACGATTCTATAAAATGATGAACACACCACCTGAAGGTATAACTGTTAAAGAAGAAGAGCATAATTTAAAAATCATCTATAAATATAATCTGAATCTTAAAGCAATCTGCATGAATCTGGCCTGTATGTCTCTTGTCTTTATAGTTATATGGATCATACATTTACTGCAACATCAATCCGTTCCATTCTTTGTTTTTCCTGTACTATTTATAGCCATATGTCTCAGCCTTTTCCTGACCTCTATAAGCAGCAGGGTAATAGAAATAAATAATACCCATGTAACTGTATGCCAGAAACCTTTAGCGAAAAATTCCCCGGCACCGATAGCTTTATCGGATATAGAAAATATCTGTTACGAACCGGAACCATTATCAGGAATATTCAGGATATATGCCCTGAAACTACTGTTAAAAAATAGTAAAAAAATTACCATCGTAAAGACTTATCCCGATGAAGAAGAACATATAAAATTCATTCAATCGGTAATCAGACAGAAGCTCGGTCTGGAAGGAAGGGAACGAAAAAGTCTTCATGGAATGTGAAGATTGTAAGATGTTATGTGTAAACTTACCGTGTAATCCTTTGCATAGATAAAACTTCGCCGGAGGTTTATACAAAATTTATGTCACAGTCGCAATTTTGATATTGTAAAGATCTATTCCCTATTTTCTTCTCCCCTGTTATAATATAGTGAAGCGTGACGGGAGGATTATTTTCATTATTCTGACATATGGAGGTCTATCATGGGCGAATATCTAACAAAAAAAGAATTGATGGAAGAACTTAAAATCAGTAAAAATACTGTATACAGACTTCTTCAGAGCGGAAAACTTCCTGCCGTTAAAATAGGAAACGAATGGAGGGTTTCACGAAAAGCCCTTGATGCAATGTTCGGAAATTATATTACCAGAGAAGAAGCCATAGCAAAAATAACGGTAAAACTGGAAGAAGTAAAAAAACTTGAAGAAACATACAGAACAGGTTATGATAATATATTACAGAAAATGTCACAGGCAAGAATAGAAGACCTTCAATTCTGCCTAGATCTTATAAAAAGAATAAAAGAATAGAAGGAAAGAAATTTTATATACTGAATATAGCTATCATTCACGCGTCACGCATTACGCGTCACGCGTCACACAACAAAAAGGTGATTTCAAGTGACGGAAATTTTCACATTAATGGCTCTGGGCGCTGCTTTCGGATGGATCTTTGCAAAGGCAATGGAGCCGTCCGGACAGAGTGAATGGCCGAATATTAAAATTGAAGAAATATCAGATATAGATAATATAAGAAAAAAAATTCTGAAGGCAGAAAACGAATTGAACCGGGGTAATTACTTTGAAGGTCTTAATATCTTCAGAGACTTAAAACATGAACTTACCGATTATAAAGATAAAATATCTGCGTCTGAACGAATGGGAATTGACTCCAGTATAAAACTCTGTATAGAACATATTTCGGAAGGCCTCATAAAACAGAAGGTTTACCCGGAAGCTTTAACATTACTCGAAGAAGCTCTCGCCATATCGCCTGACGATATGAATATTTTAAAAAAAATAGTAAGGCTCGAACTGGCTCTTGACAGAAAACATGATGCAATAGTAAAGCTGCAGAAAATATTGCGAATAGATCCTGCTTTTCTGGACGGCTACAGAAGACTGGGAAAATTATATATTGAAATTCAGGAAAGAGAAAAAGCAATAAAAATTTTTCAGGACGCAATAAACAATTTTCCCGGTGAAGAAAGAGTAAAACTCGAAATGCTTGAAAGAATAGCTCTGGCTACTCCTGAAGGCCATTCGGCAAGACTGCAAAATCTAAAACTCTGGGCAGAAGAATTACTCAAAGACAGAAACCTGTCAAAAGCGGAAGAGGTAATGGAAGAAGCAAGGAACATATTTCCTGAAAATAATCTCCTTACAGTACAGTTAAGTAAGATACAGTATAAAATGGGGAAAACCGGGCATACAAGAAAAGAGCTTGAAAAGATAAATATTCAGAATAATCTGGAAGGGAAATATTATCTTGCTTCCACTTATTTTATGCAGAATGAACCGGATAAAGCTCTTAAATTATTCAATCAGATAATAAATTTCGAAGGAGAACTTTCACAACTGCCGGAAGAAGAAAAAATAAATAAACTTCGCTCGGTAGAAATCCCGGGGGATTCCGGCGCGGAAATTACAGGGACTTACCACTCATTACTATATCCTTCCATAGCCGCTGCAGGAGAAATCTATAGAAGACGGGGCATGATAGAAGAAAGTGAAAAACTTTTTCTGGAATTCCTGGAAAAAGGGAGTAATTATATAGATGAACATATATTAACGTTTATGTCTTCCCTGTCGGAGGATTTCAAAAAAAAGGGAGACGAAAGAGAACATTACTGGAAAAGCCAGACAGAAAAACTTGGCTTTGCCATAGAAAGAAAAAAACATAATAAAGACAGTTACGAAGATTTCTGGCTGAGATTTCAGCCGTCAGAACCTTCCCCGTCCGATATAATAGGAGAAGGCGGCATGGCAATTGTCTACAGAGGGACAGAGTTAAAAACAGGAAGACCTGTAGCAATAAAAAAAATGCACAGACAGTTCTGCCAGGATCAGAAAGCAAGGAGTTTCTTTCATAATGAAGTAAGCGCCCTTGAAGCCATGTCCAGACCTCAGCCCCATCCGAATATAGTTGAATTCATAGCCCACGGCATATCGGAAGACAGATTCGTCTTTGCCATGGAACTGGTAGAAGGGAAAAGCCTGAGAGATAAATTACTGGATGGTGAAATAAATAACTGGCAACAGGTTTATTCCATAATATGTCAGACATGTGACGGACTTCAGAGAGCCCACGAGGATGAAAAAAAGATTGTACACCGTGATTTAAAACCGGAAAATATACTTATAACATCAGAGGGAACAGTAAAACTCACAGATTTCGGCATATGCCGGGTTTCTTCCCTTACAACAAGCACAAGACAGCATTATCAGAGAACAAGAAGTTTTGTAGGAACAAGTTATTATTCTGCTCCCGAACAGTATCCCGACCCTTTTGACGGTAACCTCCCACCTATTGACCACAGGGCAGATATTTATTCTCTCGGATGTATTATATATGAACTGCTTACAACACAGACACCTTTTGTCCATGATGACCCGGGTATAGTCGGTCTGATGCACCAGAGAAGACATATCACAGGAAGCACCCCTCAGTCAATAGTTCCTCCCGGTATGAGAAACCCTCTGTTAATGGAAAAACTTTCGCCGGGAAAAGAAGAAAAGAAAGAACTTGATAGAATAGTAATGAAATGTTTGCAAAAACTTCCTCTCGGGAGGTACCAGTCTGTAAGAGAATTAAAGGAAGATTTTATATCAGCATGTACGAAACAATCAAACAGGTAAAGGAGGGATCCGCAATACTGCCATACCGGTGAGTTGCGGTAAAGAAAGTGAAAGCATCAGGTTTAACGGATACGGGTCAATTCAGAGATAAAAATCAGGACAGTTTCAGCATCGATTTAAAGAACAAACTTTTTATAGTTGCCGATGGCATGGGAGGTCATTTCGGAGGAGAAATTGCCAGCGGAACTACTGTAACAGAAATAAATAATTACTGGCAGAAATATTACTCTGAAAAAAAACAGCCCGATTATCATATACGCAAGGTCATTCACAAAGTAAACAAACAGATATTCAATCAGCATAAAAACATGGGAACTACTCTGGAATTACTGGCAGTTGTAAAAAACAAAGGCTGGTTCGGCCATATAGGAGACAGCAGAATATATCTGTTAAAACAGAAGAAACTGGAACTTATTACGAATGATCATACAAAAGTAAAAGAATTAATAGATGCAGGAGAACTGGATATGGAATCTGCCAGACACTATCCGTTCCAGCATGCCATTACAAGGGCTCTCGGCATAGAAGCGGCAACAGTTCCCGACGTATTCTCCAGAATTCTAGAACCTGAAGATATAATCATCATGTGTTCCGACGGTCTTACAGGAGATATGGCAAAAAAAATAGTATCTGATGAAGAAATAACGGACATCGTTCTTTCCTCTGACGATTTAAACTGTGCATGTAAAAAACTGATAGAACAGGCAAATGAAGCGGGAGGGCCTGATAATATTACAGTAGTTATAGTAAAAATAGAGGAAGGTGATCTTTCGTGAAGCGTGAAGCGTAATGCGACATACGCTTCACGATGCACGCTTATATGTCAATAAAATTTATCCATACAGGTGACATACATTTCGGAGTGGAGAATTATGGGAAAATAGACCCTGATACAGGGCTTCACGCCAGATTTAAAGATTTTATATCATGTTTTGATAAAATCGTACATACTGCAATAAAAGAAGAAATAGATTTTTTATTGATATGCGGCGATATTTATCATACTCCCAGCCCGTCTCCGACACATCAGAGAGAATTTGCCCGGTCTATAAGGAAAATAATAGAAAAAGACATACCGGTAATTATAATTATAGGAAACCATGACAACCCTGTAGCCTTTGGTAAAGCAAATCCACTGGATATATTTACAGAACTGAATATTAAACATATCCATGTAATGTCAAAACCTGACCTGGTAACTCTGGATCTGAAAGAAAAAGGGAAAATCCAGATCTGCTGTTTTCCCTGGCCTACAAAAAGCAGATTAATAGATAAAGAAGATTACAAACATTTAAATTCTCAGGAAATGGATGAAAAACTACAAAAAACCTGTAATGATACAATAGAACATTTTGCAGGTATGGTATCTCCGGAATATCCTGCCATATTTGCAGGACATCTGGCCATGGCAGATGCAGCATATTCCGGGTCGGAAAGAACAACTCTTCTGGGCAGGGATCCTGTGATACTGACCAGCACCCTGGCAAGAAAAGAATTTGACTATGTAGCCCTGGGCCATATACATAAATATCAAAATATTAATCAAAATTCTTCTCCTCCTGTCATATATTCCGGAAGTATAGAAAGAATAGACTTCAATGAAGAATATGAAGAAAAAGGATTCATACTGGCAGAACTGGAAAATAAAAATCTTAAATATCGTTTTGTAAAAACCCCTTCAAGACCTATGGTGACAGTAGAGGTAGATGTAAGGGAAATGCTGGATCCAAGCTGGGAAATTATAGAGGAAATAAATAGAAGGGACATAAATAACGCAATAGTAAGAATTATATATCTCACTCATTACTGTTATAATGAACCTCTCAGACTGAAAGACATCAAAGATACCCTGGAAGGAGCTTTCTGGGTTCATGGCATCATAAGAAAAGCAGATGAAAAGGAAGTGACTGAAAGACCAGTTATTTCCGAAAACCTGACCTTTATGGAAGCTCTGGATAAATATATAGAACAGGAAAATCTGTCAGATTACTCTGAAGATATAAAGGTTTATGCAAGGTTACTTGAAAAAAATTTACTGGAAGAATTTGATAATAAAAGAATTATATAGGAAGGGGGTGAAGAGTGAAGAGTGAAGGGTGAAGAGTGAAGAGTGAAGGGGGATGGGTGAAAGATACCGTTCAAAGATAACCGACCACCGGTCACCGATAACCGGTCACTGATAACTGGTCACTGGTCACTGATAACTGATCACTGAAACATGATACCTGTAAGTTTGCAGCTTAAAAATTTTATGAGTTACGGAGATCCTCCTATTCTGGATTTCAGAGATTTTCACATGGCATGTCTCTGCGGCAATAACGGTCATGGTAAATCTGCCATTATAGATGCCATTACCTGGGCTTTATGGGGAGAAGGACGAAAAGCGTCCATAGAAAAAAAACCTGATGAAGGACTGCTGAAAATCGGGAAAACAGAAATGATGGTGGAATTTATTTTTGATGTGGAAGGAGACAGATACAGAGTTATAAGGCATTATTCAAAAAGCGGGAAAACATCAAAATCCAATCTGGAATTTGACATATATTCTCCTCAGTCCGGTGAATATACGGGACTTACCCAGAAAAGTGTGACCCTTACACAGGAAAAAATAAATCAATTCCTCAGAATGGACTATGAAACATTTATAAATTCCTGCGTTCTTCTTCAGGGCAGAGCAGATGAATTTGCCATAAAAAAAGCAGGAGAAAGAAAACAGTTACTTGCAGATATACTTGGCCTTTCTCGATATGACGAACTGTCTACTATGGCAAGAGAAAAATATAAAGAAGCAAATATGCGGGTAACATTAATAGAAGAAGAGAAAGAAAAACTTGCAGAAGAAATTTTCCAGAAAGAAAATGTCCTGGAAAGACTTGAGGATATAAACATAAATCTCCGGAATCTGAATAAAGAAATAGAAGATACGGAAAAAGAACTGCTTTCTCTGAGAGATAAAAAAAGTAAACTGTCAGTTATAAGAGAAAAGCTGACAGAAATGGAACAGCACACTGCAAGAGAAGAGGCTTCTCTGAAGGATCTGAAAAAACAGGAAACACATCTCAAGGTAGACAGGGAACGAATAGAAAAAATTGTAACAGAAGAAAAAAATATTATGGAACAGTGCCATAACTATGAAGAGCTGATACGGGAAGAAGCGTCAATGGTAGAAAAACTTCAGAAAACAACAGGGCTGAAGCAGAAAAAATATTCCCTTGAAAATAAGATAAATCAGAAGAGAAATGAAATTACCTATGAAATAAAGATATTCTTAGAAAAAATAAATTCGATTAAAATACAATTAAATGAAACAGAACATATTATTAAAGAAAAAACTTCCATAGAAGAAGGATATAAATTCCTTAAGGAACTGGAAGAAAGAGAAAAAGAAACAGAAGAAAAACTTGCAGTTAAAAGAACAGTGGAAGAAAAGAAAAGGGAAATAGAAAAAAAGATCTATGAAAAGGAAGGTTCTCTTAAAATAGAACTGGCTACCCTGGAAAACCAGTTAAAAGAACAGGAGAAACATATTATAGATGAAGAAAAAACAATAGAAGAAATAGAAGTTATTAAAGAAGAAATAAAAAGACTCGAAGTAATGGAAAAAGAAAAAGAAATAGCCGTTAAAAACATGGCGGAAAAACAATCCATGATACCGGTTCTGGAGAGACACATAAAAGATATAGATAAAGAACTGGATGAAGAAAGAAAAAAATGGAAATCCATCGGGAAAGCCAGTGGCGGTGTATGTCCGTATTGTAACGCACCTTTTGATGAAAAAAGAAAAAAATCGGCCATGGAAAAAATAAAAAAACAGGGAGAAGAAAAAAAAGAAAAAAAAGAAAAAATTCTCGGAGAAATTGAAATATTGAATAAAGAAATAGCTGTTCTCATAAAGCAACAGAAGAATCTCGACGCTTCTATAAAGAATATAAAGCCTGAAAGAGATTTAATAGGGCAAAAACAATTACAACTGAGTCAGTCAAAAAAGACAAAGGAACTTATCCAGGAAATTAAAGAGAAAATAGAGGAAATAATAAAAAACATAGGAGATAAAACATTTATATCGGAAGAAATAAGAGAACTGTCAGATATTGAAAAGAAGCTATGTGCCTATACGATAGATGAACAGGATCTACGTAAGATAAAATCAGAGAGAGAAAAATTTACACACTATGGGAAACTAAAATTCAAACTGGATATGGCAACAGAAAACAGAGAGAAGCTTATCGCTCAGATGCCGGAACTAGAAAAACAATTGAAAGTAAAAGAAGACATATTAAAGAAAGATGATTTTTCTCATGACTTAAAAAAACAGCTTGAAGAGATAAACATAGAATTAAACAACACCGGTTATTCCCAGGAAGAGCATAATATAACAAAGGAAAAAATAAAGAAATTATCGGGTATAACAACAAAAAAAGTGCTCCTTGAAGAGGCAAAAAAACAATTCCCTCTTACTGTAAAAAAACTGGAAGAAATAACCGCTTCAATAAAGGAAAAAGAAATCTTGCTCAGAAAAATGAAGGAAGATAAAGAACTTAACTCAAAACGTCTGGAAGAGCTTCCGTCACTTATTGAGATTATACCACAGAGAGAATTTACCCTTCAGGGTTTAAGGTTAAGAGCCCATGATCTTGCCGCGGAGAAGGGAACCCTTGAAAGCCTCCGGGAAAACTTTATTAAAATAGAAGGAAGGATTGACATACTGGATAAAGAATTTGAAGAAAAAGGCCGTGAGAGAGAAATTTATAAAATCCTCAATAAAGCCTTCAGCAAAGACGGTATTCAGGCTCTTATCATACAGAACTCCATACCTGAAATAGAAGGAGAGGCAAACAAAATCCTGTCCCGTCTGACAGATAACCGCATACATATAGCACTGGAACTTCAGAGGGATAAGAAAAGCGGCGGCCTGAAAGATACCCTGGATATAAAGATAAGCGACGAATCCGGCACGAGAGATTACGAACTATACAGCGGAGGAGAAGCTTTCAGGACAAATTTCTCTTTAAGAATTGCTCTGGCCAAATTAATGGCCAGACGGTCGGGAACAAAACTGCGGACTCTTATAATAGACGAAGGCTTCGGCACACAGGACTCGGAAGGTATAGAGCAACTGGTTCAGGCAATAAATGAAATAAGCAGGGATTTCGATAAAATCCTCGTTATTACCCATATGGAACATTTAAAGAATATGTTTCCCACAAAGATAGAAGTCAGCAAATCTCCTTTACATGGCTCCACTTTTACAGTGACCAGTTATCAGTGAGCAGTGACCAGTGATATGAGTTCATGGAGTTCAAAGATAAAAGTTAACAATTTGTTTACAATTTTTTATTTTAAAATATTTTTCTCTGTGCTACAATTCTTTTTAGTTAACCCTTTATAATTACAGGTAATTCCTGAAAAAAGAGGAGGTGTTTTTATATGGCGATGAATATAAACCCAAGCAACCTGTCATCAGCCAAGGAAGTAAAAAATTATTCAATATTCAAACAGATAAAAGGTCATGTAGACACAGCATCGGCAAACATGAAAAATATTGACAATGATGATAAAGTAGACCTGAGTCCTGCCATGGGAAATGTCGCTGTAGAGAATAGAAAGGTATTTGGCGGAAATGTACTGGCTACAGGTTCCCTTACATATGATGTTCAAACAGGTAATGTTCAGAAGCTCGATTTAGATACCAGTTCCAGTGCTTCATATATGGGCACATCAGATACTATAAAGGGACATATTTCCTTTTCTGATGAAGGGAATACCAGTGTATATGACTTTAAAAAGTCCGACCATGTTCATGATCATCTTTCGGAACTGACAGATAACAGTTTTATGCACATAAAATGCACGGTGAATAAAGAAACAGGCGTTATAAACTACGAAGACCTTTCATAGATACACAGGTCTTCTATGAGATTATTAAATTCCTCTGGATTGTTACATCCAGAGGAATTTTTTGTAGCCATTATCATAACCTTTGTGAATATTACTTCTTCTGAGTCTCTTTTCTCTCTATAATAACATTCACTATAAACTGTTGATTGGAATAACTGTTTTCCACTTCTCCCAGGTTGAGTCCTTCCAGATCTTTATTGAGCTTTGCAGCGGCAGGGCTGCTGGTATCTACCTTCAATTCTTCATTTACATAGTAAGTGCCGCTTTTTGACTGTCTTTCATATCTGGTATCACTTCTCTGGAGGTAGAAGTGACTGGTCATATGAATAACCTTTCCGTCACCGTAATTAAAGGTAATAGCTATGGGTTTTTCGCCGTATTTACGGCCCATTTCTTTACTCGTAATAAGAACATGAACCTTTCTGTCATTTACTATTCTGATAGGATAACTGCTGGTTTCAAGCCACCAGCATGGTGTGGCTCCTCTGTCGAAAACATTTATGAGAAAAGGATCTGACACATCTGCTACCTGAACTTCTACGACATCATCCTGTGTGGGAGTATTGTTATATTTCACATAGCCCGGGAAAGCCTGTTCCAGTACATTTAAAAGACACCAGTCAGTAGTAAAGAGATAACCTCCCTTTTCTACAAAGGTCCTTATCTTTTCTATAGCAGTTCTGTCCACTTTACCCGGACAGTTTATCATAAGAATTTGCCTGGGGTCCAGTTTAACTCTCGACAGATCATCCGGAGATATGAGACTGTAAGGTGTTCTGCTTGCGTCAAGCACATCCTGCAGATGGTCATAGACGCCGGTAACTACTATAATATCACTCTTTTCCACATCCTGCCATATCCTGTATTTCTCAGGATCCTGCTGTTCCATTCTTATCCTTACAATTTCTCCTGCAGCATTATTCGCTTTTTCCATCTGGCCGGAATTATCGGCTACATTACACTGATTACACTCTTTTCCATTAATAACTCCTGTCGTTACGATAAAACAAAAAAGTAAGAGACACAATAAAAAACGGCTTTTAAGCATAGCAATCCCTCCAATAGAAATATTCATCCATAACATATTTGGCGGATAGAAAGATATGAATTCTGACCGTCCACAGAATTAGTCAGAAGCCAGGATTTTCTCGTAATGCCATTACCCGCCCGGAGAAATAGGTAAGAGGATAAAGAAAATATATAAAAAATCTAAAAATAGAAAAACGTATGATTTGCTTTCACAAATCCTTCAATATTTCCTATATTAAAACACGGGTCTTTTATATGAGAAGCAAGAAATCTCTCGCCTTTGTCCAGCATATTCATGAAAAGATGGTCTACAGTAATTTGCCGCTCCACACGTTTGAGCTCTGTAAGATATTCAAATACCAGTGGATCCAAGATATATCTTCCGGCAATTCTCAAAGAATTTTTATAACTGGAAGTATTCTTTATATCTTCTTCTTTCCCTGAATATAATTTATTTATGGTATAAATATGATGAGATTTTTTCTGAAAATTAAAATACGGATAATCACCGGCAGAATCTTTATCAACCGAAACAAGACCTAAAATAGCAGAGGATTTTGCTTCATGTTCATAAATGTCTTTTAATTTTACAAGGGGGAGACTGTGAAAAAAGAAAATATCATCAGGTATAATTACACAGAAAGGTTCTCCCTGAACAAAATGCTCACATGTTAATATGGCATCTCCTTCTCCCATGGCTTCTTCCTGATAGATAAATTCCAGAGTAAGACCATGTTGAATAAAATCTCCGAAATTTTTATATATATAATTCCTTATAATTTCTTTATCATATGTTATTACTATTGCTATCTGATTCAAACCACTTCTGAAAGCTTCCTGAAAGGTATAATGTATAACAGGATAATTCAGAAGAGGTAACATTTCTTTAGGAACAAATTCAGAGACAGGAGACCAGACAGTCCCTCTGCCTGATGCAGGAATAATACACTTTTTTATCATACTTTATTTTTTTCTCCATACTCCTTTGCTATTCGTAATAATTCTTTCGCTCCCTCCGTACACTCATCTACAACAGCCAGAGCTTCCGGTAAAGAAGGTTTATATTCAGTGAGGATCATCAATTTTTTTACTATTTACGGAAATTTTTCTGTCTCCACTTATGGTTGAATTTCTGTCTGATATGTTCAAATCGATTCTTCCTTTCAATTATTGTTTCGGACATTCTTTTATCTGCTGAAATATCTGATATGTTATATATTATACATACTGACGACCTGCTTTTACAATAGTTCTATGTTAATAATTTGTTAATATTTCTTTTAAGGGAAATCAACATCATTTCTTGCAAAAGCAAATTAAAAACAAATAAAAACAAAATAAAACATACTCGTATAAAATAGAGCTATTCGATATAATTTAAAAATTTTCCCTTAAAGCTCTCAATAAAATTCCGTTTATTTCATACCAGTCATTACATCTCTGAAGATTGGGGAAAGATTTTGTATCTACATAGCGGTTCCAGGGTCTATTAAGCAGTAAAACCCTGCAAAAAGGACATGTACCGGCAATGGTCAGAGCAGTATCTCCTCTGTCTTCTATCATAAAATGAAGGTTCAGTTCCTGTACATATTTTTCCTTTTCTTTAGATATAATGACTTTTGAGTAATCAAGCGAAACTGCTTTGCACCATGCTTCTATATCATCCTGTTCTGTTCCATAATTTACGGTACTTGTAATAATATAAAGTTCAATTCTATTTTTTATGGCATAGAGATAATCTATAGCTTCCTGTATCGGCAATAAGGCAACCTGCTCCTTACCTGTAATATATTTATCCATAATCTCTCTGGCCATTTCATCAGTAAGAGAAGGGTGATTTTCATGGAATCGATAATGGGAAACCTCACCTACAGGAAGATAAATACCGTATTTTTCTTCCAGAATTTCACAGAATCTCTCTGCATAACGGGCAAGGACATTATCCTTATCACAACCAACTCGTAATTTGTTCATCATTATAGTATATTCCTTAGTGCCGCTACAGGCAAATTAGTAACCATTTATCAGCTTCTGCCTGCCAGGCTCTTACAAAGAAAAATAATTTGCCTTATTTAATTTGTTTTACAGACAATAAATTAACCACTG
>JAKPQU010000475.1 GCA_029555925.1 Bacillota bacterium | reverse complement strand
GGCTCTGGAGAAGAAAAATTAGTTTTTTATATAGAATTAAAAATTAAATAAGGGCTAATTTATTGTCTGTAAAACAAATTAAATAAGGCAGATTATTTTTCTTCGTAAGAGCCTGTCAGGCAGAAGCTGATAAATGGTTACGAATTTACATGTTACGGTACTAAGGTCAGTAAATATGTTATATATTCTGTTCGAGCCATGTGGCACCTCCATCGGTGCTATGTATAACAGTATTATTCTGACCTGCAGCCCACCCGTTTTTTTCATCAACAAAATGGACGCAGTGAAGAGAACGCATCATAACACCTGAATCCTCTTCTTTCCATGTAGTTCCGCCATTTGTCGTATGAAGAACTTTACCGCCTGCTCCTGCGACCCATCCGTTGTTCAAATCCAGAAAGTATATGCAGTTAAGCCCTCTTGATACGTCACTGTTCTGTTCTACCCACGTTTCTCCTCCGTTTGAGGTATATAATATACAGCCAAAATCACCTGCAGCCCAGCCGTTTTTTTCATCTACAAAGTAAACACTGCATAAATGTTTACCTGCAGGGCTTTTCTGACGTTTCCATGTAGATCCTCCGTCTGACGTATGAAGGATAATACTGTTACTTCCGACAATCCATCCCTGTTTTTCATCTGTGAAATGGATTCTCTGAAGACGTTCTGTTTCGCCGCTCTGCTGTGGTACCCAGGAAACACCGCCGTCTGTACTGTGCAGAATTACTCCGTGATCACCTGCAACCCAGCCATTTTTAGCATCTAAAAAGTATATACTGTTCAGATGTTCTTTAGTGCCGGTAGCCTGAACAGACCATGAAGTTCCTCCGTCCGCTGTGTGAACAATCACTCCATTTTCAGCTGCAATCCAGCCATTTTTTTCATCTATAAAGCATACATCCAGTAAATCTTCTCCTGATGCGGTAGTTTGAGCACTCCATGAAGTTCCTCCGTCTGCAGTATGGAAGATCTTTCCGTTGTCGCCCACAATCCAGCCGTTTTTAGGATCGGAAAAATATATCCCTTCCAGGTCGGTGGCGAAACTTACATTTGATAGGGCTGTAAATAAAGAGATACAGATAAGAGAAATAATTAAAAATCTTGACATATTATAACCATCCTTTCTTTATTATAATTAAATAATAATTCTCTTTTTTTAAAAAAAACCTGTAAAATTGAAGTAATTTATATAGAATTTACCGAGTTAAGTATAAATAATACATATATGCTCTCGTGATGCGTAACGCGTGACGGGATGAAAACGTTTATTAAATGCTTATGCTCAGCTCGGTAAGTGAGCAGTGAGTGGAATAGGACACTGACTGTTCACTGTAAAATTACCTGCAGAGATTTTACGGAACTGTTTCGCCTCATCCCCCTGTCAGTAAAAAACCTGTACCGTTACCCATTTTCACATCATCTGTCAGATGTTCCGCGATTTTTCTTACGAGTTTTTTAAAGTTTACTGCTCTATTGAAATCTTTTTCAGCTCCCAGGGCTTTACCGTAATTAAATTTATAATCGATAAAAAATTCCCTCTCTCCCTTACGGGAAAACAGCTCCATAATGTAATAGGTAATTAAATTATCATCTGTGGTACGATTGTCAAACCTTTTTCCTGTATATCTTGCCAGTTTCATACAGTTATCCCTTGAATACATATTGACAGGGCTTATTTCATCTTCGTCTTCATATACATCTATATGATAGCAGTTTAATTCTCTTATGTCATTCCAGGATAATCTGACAGGCGGGCCCTGTGTTTTTTCAATATCCATATAATCTCTGGTAAAGCTTATACTTCTTACAGGGGAGCCGGAAAAAAGAAAATTTTCAGGTAAGTCCGGGATACCGCTGGTGTAGGATTTTTCTTTTATAACCCCATTACCGCAGTTTGTGCAGAAATTTTCATGTTCTTTGAGTTCTGCCCCGCATTTACTGCATTTTATCTCTACTTTAATATCTTTCAGACTCTGGCCGCAGTAAAAACATGATTTTTTATCAGTCCTTACAGGTCTGTTACATTTAGGACAGGGAATTGTTGATATATTATTCATAAACATCTCTCCTGTTATTGAATTTTTTTATCCAGTACTTTAAAAATATGCTTTCCTCTTTTGAGGAATTTTTCTCTTCCCTTATCGATATACATGAGACCTTCCAGTAACATAAGGCAATTATCTTCATAACCCTGAAAAAGCTCTATGCCATGTCTGTATAATTTATACGCACTGTAGACAGATTTTTTCCTTTTTCTGCTGATTTTATCTGACCGGAGAATATTTTTATAAGATCTATAAAAACATGTTTCAAAATGATTTACCATGGCAGTAAATCTTTTTCTTGCGTAATTACCTTTTCTTACTCCCCAGGCAGATGTGGCAAGGAGATAGAAATTCATAAATGGTGAAGGGTGAAGGGAGGGAAACATCCTTCACTCTTCACTCTTCACACCTCACAATTTTTCTATAATGGCATCGGTCATTTCTTTTGTATTTGCCGCACCACGGGCAAATACATCGGGCCCGCCTTTAAGTCTCATCATATCATAGGTTCTGACTTTACCTTCTCTTATTACTTCCGATACGGCATGTCTTATTTTATTTGCTTTTTCCGTTTCTTCCAGATAATCAAGCATCATACAGGCAGATAAGATCATTGCTATCGGATTTACTATGGGAGGGTCAAGCTTTTCATATTTTGGAGCAGAGCCGTGAGTCGGTTCGAATACTGCAATATCTTTGCCTATATTGGCGCTGCAGGCAAATCCCAGTCCTCCTACGAGTCCGGCGAAACCGTCGCTTACAATATCGCCGAAGAGATTTCCTGCTACAATTACTCCGTAATTTTCAGGGTTTTTTGTAAGCCACATCATCATGGCATCAATATTTACATCCCATACTGCTATGCCCGGATAATCCTTTGCAATTTTCTTTGCTTCAGAAAGCATCATACCGGAAGTTTCTCTTACTACATTCGGTTTCTCGCAGACACTTACACTCTTATAACCGTATTTTTTCGCATGCTCGAAAGCGGCAGTAATAATTCTTCTACATGCTTCTCTTGTAAATATACGGCATGATATGGCAAGATCTTCTCCCGGCACATCTTTAAAACTTTTCATTTTAGGATGACTGTTCAGGGCTTCCATAACGTTGGCAGGTGGATTTGTCCATTCCACACCTGCATAAAGACATTCTGTATTCTGACGGAATATTACTACATCAACCTTCGGTTCGATAAATCCTTCTTGTTCTTTTCTGATAAAATTCAGGGGATTCCCCGGAAAAGCGATGCATGGTCTTATACATATGTCCAGGTTAAAATGCTGCCTCATTGTTACTATGGGGCTGTAATACGTATACCCTTTAGCCTGCAGTTCCGGTTTTAATTCAGCCTGTGCCTTGTCTTTGGGTTTGCTGGTTATGGCTCCGAAGAGACCTATTCTGTGCTTTGCCAGCAAAGCTTTTGTTTCTTCAGGAAATGCATTACCCTGATTGCACCAGCAGTCCCATCCTATATCTCCATGAACATAATCTGCTTTAAATCCTGCTTTTTCCAGGACTCTTATTGATTCAGGCAATACGACTTTCCCTATACCGTCACCGGGCATTGTCACTACTGTCCTCATTCTTATGTACCTCCTAATTGTTGGTTATCAGGGGTTGTAAAAAATAACCTTATTATAGCTACAATCGTGACGCGTGACGCGTAACGCGTGACGCGAGGATAAGAATTATATTTTGCCAGAGTTATTTTCTTACAGTCCCTTAGTTATGCAAATTGTTTATGTTGGACACTTCCTAATTATATAAGATCTGTCAGGTGAATTCAATCGGTATTTTTTCAGTGAGTGGTGAGTCGTGAAGAGTGAAAGGTGAAGAGTGAAACCACCCGTTACGAGTCACGCATTACGCATTACCCCTTTTATTCTGCTTTCCTGCCTCATCCTTTTTCACTTCTGCCAGAGGTTCTTCTTTTTTTATCTCCTTCTTTTCACCGGAACCTTCTTTTGAAGTCTCTGTTTTTTCTTTGTCTTTATAGCTTTTATACCATCTGTCAAATAGAACCTTCAATACACAGGTACAGGGTATGGCCAGAAGCATTCCCCAGAAATTGTAAAGATGACCTCCTATTAAAATGGCGAGCATAATGAGAAGAGGGTTTAATTCCAGAGATTCTCCGAGGATTTTTGGGGAAAGGAAGGAATTTTCCAGAAATGATATGGCTGAAGAAAGAACAATGACAAGTATTATCGAGATTACAGGGTTCCCCGTAAAAAGAGCCATTAATATGGCTGTCGATACGGTAACTATACCTCCCAGATATGGAACTATATTACTTATACCTGCCAGGAGGCCTATGAGTAGCGAAAATTTTATTCCTATGAAAAACAGGCCTGTACCGGTAAGAATACCAACTATACTGGCTATGAGAAGCTGGCCTCTTAAAAAATTGGCAAGTGCTATATTTATGTCATGACAGATTGAAATAACAAAGTCTCTGTTCTTTGCTGGAACAAGATCAAATGCAAAATTCCTTATATTGCTCATTTCTTTAAGCATATAAAAAGTAAGAACAGGAATGATGATAAGACTCAAAAGACTCAGTACGAACTGAAGTATACCGGAAAAAGCACCGGTCAGGAATGACCATGTTTTATTTGCCACCAGAGGAATACTTTCTTCTACCTTCTTTATCAGGCTTTGAGTCAGATTCTGAAGTTCTGGAGGGATTTCATATTCTGATATCTTCTGTATCCATCTGAACTGTTCCGGCACATTTGCATCTTTCAGGTTTTTCAGCATATTGAAAATTTCTATTATTTTTGCCTGAATCTGAGGTATCTGACTGATAAAACCGGTGATTTCCTGTGCCAGAGCGGGGATTACAAAGAGGAGCAGAATAAAAAATCCCAGAAGTAGCGAAACTATGAGAAGCAAAGCCCCTTTCGATCTTGACCAACCTTTTTTCTCTAGAAATGTTACTACAGGATCAAATATGTAGGCCAGAATAAGTGCTATCGCAAAAGGTACAAGTATTGTGGCAATAAGGGATACAAACCATGCCGTATATAAAAATATTATGGCTCCTATAAGTATTTTTATGGTTCTGTTTTCTTCTTGAAAGGGAATTAATATGGTAATCAGTATTACTGTAAGAACGGTAGGAGAGAGTATTTCTTTTATGCCGATAGTAAGCCATATGAAGAGGGTAAGGACAAATAAAATCGCTATAATGGTAGGGATTAATTTTAACAATCTGGAAAAATGTTTGTCTTCCAAAATATTGACTCCTTACAGCCATACGTTACGTGCCGCTATCTCACCACTCTGCCATGACCCGGTGGTCATAATGAAGAATGAGAACTTATCCACCCTTCACCCTTTACGATTTTCATATAAAATAATTTATAAATGGTTAAGAATTCATCTGTTGAGTTAGGAATGGCAGTTAAATAAATGTCTCAAATATATTAATCGTGACGCGTAACGCGTAACGCGTCACGCGAGGAAAGAGACAATTAATAAATTTTCATTCCTTACTTAATACCTTGTATCTCTGTTAAAATCTACTATGGCATCTCCTTCTTCCGGATAAATTTCAAACCAGTCATCCAGTTTTTCAAGCTCTTTCAGGACATTTTCCACCTGTGGCTGGAGATTGCATAATATGAAATTACCCTGATATTTCCTGACAAACTCAACAGCATAACTGAGGGCTGAAAGACCGTTGTCGTCCATATAAGGTACTTTATCCAGATTGACTATGAGATTTACTTTTTCCCTGTTCATAAAGGATTTTACTTTTTCATTCAATATCTCTGCATTACATCCTCCCAGATTCCCTGCACATCTCAATATTACCAGGTTTACACCGGGCATATCTACTACCTCTATAAAGAGATCGTTTCTGGATGAAAGAAATTGAGAATACCGCCTTTTTATGTTATAGCCCTTTCTCCTCTGGTCCAGAAGAAAACGGGTAAAGCATACAGGCCCCCATACAAAACCACAGGCGCCGGTCAAATTTTTTTCTATGGAATTTCTGAAATCCATTGCAGTTGTACCTTCAAAGGTAGTATAACATTTGCCTATGGATGAGAGAAAATGGGCATCGCTTCCTCCTGTTACAGGCAGCTTTTTTGTAAAATAATTTACCGCCTGTGCCAGATAATTGGAAAAAAGTTCCAGGGGGTTGGAATTTCTCGTCTCAACTGCATCGAAAGGAAGTTTATTTACAAGATTGCCTACAGCTTCAAGTCCTTTAGAACCTAAAACAAGATTGAAAGGATGGGGAGCCAGGGCAATAGCTCCCTGTTTATGTATCTCGTCTACTGTCTCGGCAGCACTCATATGAGGAGACACCGGTTTGTCAAGATAAAGTCCTATAATATGACCTTCTTTGCTGCTTATTTCTTCCCCGATTATTATATCAAGATCTTTAAATTTTACAGGATGCTTTTTTTTATACTCCAGAGCCGTTACTGCACCGGAAATAGTATTATGGTCAGTAAATCCTATTACGCGAAGATCTGTATGTTCTATCACATAATTCATTATTTCTTCAGGGCTTTCAAAACCGTCGCTGGCACCTGTATGAATATGGGGATCAGCTTTACTCCTCATCACTTTCTCCTTTCAGATAAAAATAAAGCCTTCTGACTTTCAGAACCTGCCGGGCCGATTAATGAAAGTACGCCTTGAGCATTATAGTTAATTTCATAACAATTTATAATTAAGAAGGAGTGAGAAGTGAGCAGTGAGTAGTGAATAGTGAAGAGTGAGTAATGCCATATTCTTTTCACTTTTCACTTTTCACTTTTCACCCTGATTAAATTTTAATATGTTATAAAGTATACTATACGAGGCTTTCCAGAGACATTATAATCACTTTTTTATGATTTTATCATCTCGAGATTTGTTTGTCAAATCATGCCTCTTTTGTTTGACAAACTTATTCTCCTTTGTTATTATAAGATTGAATTTCCACTACAAAGAGAGGCAGGTGTACTGTAAAAAATTGAAGAAAATTAATTGGGAGAAATTACAGTCCTATTCAGCTGGAGTATTTGGCGAGTTTGAAGGAAAACTTGAAGATTCAATTAAAAAGGAAATGGAAGATAGAGCTCGCAAAATAGAAGAAAAGAGGAATAAACAGAAGAGAAGAAAAGGCAACAATAAAAAGAAACAGGGATAGTAGTTTTAACTCTTTGATTTTTGTGAGGAAGTAGATATTTGTACATCAACAGGCTTACTCTTATTCATTTCAGAAATTATAGAGAAGCACACCTGGAGCCTCATCCTGAATTGAATGTTATTTTTGGCGCAAACGCTCAGGGGAAAAGTAATCTGTTAGAGGCTCTCTTTTTGTTTACAACAGGTAAATCTTTTCGTGCAGGAAAAGAAATAGAACTTGTAAACTGGCAAGAAAATTTTTCCAGAGTAGCAGCAGAAATCACCTGTATTCAGGGAGAAAAAATACATATAGAAGTTCTTATCTCAAAGAATTCCGCCAGAAGCTCTTCGAAAATAATCAGGGTTAATAATAAAACTGTCAGAACTGCTACGGAACTCGTTGGAACGTTAAATGCCGTTATGTTTTCGCCTGATGATCTTGAAATTATAAAAGGCAGTCCATGTGTGAGAAGGCGTTTTATTGATATGGAACTTACGCAGTTATCTCCTTCTTACTGTGATAATCTTCGTCATTATTATAAAGTTCTGGAACAGAGAAATACACTGCTCAAATCTGCTCTGGATAAGGAAGAAAAAAACAGATTGCTTCAGGTCTGGGATGAACAACTGGCAAGATACGGTTCCTTTCTGATCTCCAGCAGAATTGAGATTATAAAGAAACTTCAGGAACTGGCAAGGGGTATCCTCAGAGATATAAGCAACAACAGAGAAAATCTTTCTGTAGAGTATTTTTCTACCATAGAGGAAGATAATTCCATGTCCGGTGAAGAAACTTTTCTCAATCATCTTTTATCACAGAGAAGCCAGGATATCAGATATGGCTCCACGTCTTCAGGTCCGCACAGGGATGATATAAAGATTCTTGTAAATGAAAAACCTCTTAAAACCTTTGGTTCACAGGGGCAGCAGAGAACTGTGACCATAGCTCTGAAGCTTGCAGAAAGAGAACTTCTTTTCAATGAAACAGGGGAACATCCTGTTGTGTTACTTGATGATGTTATGTCAGAACTGGATGATGGCAGAAGTTTCAGTCTGTTAAATTATATAAAAGGTAAAGGACAGGTTTTTATTACGTTAAACCATAGGACAGATTATTTTGCTTCAAAGGAAGCATCTTTTTTTCAGATAAAGGAAGGAAAAATTACAGTTGGTTTATTCAATTAAAGATTTAATCCATGGCGCTTTTGATAATCCGAATATTGCCGCAAAAGCCAGAGAAAATATGATTTTTCCTTTCTGGAGTTTTATAGTGGGCCCTAAAATAGCATGTCATGCAAATCCTTACAGACTGGAAAACGGTATTTTGAAAGTTATGGTTACCAGTTCTTCATGGGCCCAGCAACTGAGTTTTATGAAAGAACAGATATTGAGAGGTTATCTTGAACTCACAGGTGAAGAACTGGTTAAAGACATCAGATTTCAAATAGGAAAAAAAACAGATACCGGTGAGAAAAAGGGAAAAATTGAACAGCTTACACTGGATTTTAATAAATATAAATATCCCGATGAGTTTCAACTGGGCAGGATACAACTCCCACCTGATACGGTCAGTATGATAGATGGACAGGTTAAATTTATTAAAGATGAACAGTTAAGAGAGCAGATGAAGTCTGTCATGGAAAAGGATTTTAAAATAAGGATATGGAAAGAAATGAAGGGCTGGAAGCCATGCCCTGTATGCAATGTTTTTATGGAACCGGGACAGAAAGTCTGTATGATCTGTAATCTGGGAGATAAGCCGAAGAAGAAAAGCAGAGGAAGAAAAAAACAGTCAGATAAAAGCTGAAAGATGTTTCGGCATGCGTCATGCGTTACGTCTGTTAAAGGGAAGGTGTTATTAAATGTCACATAGAATAGAAATCATTCAAGGCGATATTACCGGATTGGATGTTGATGCAATTGTAAATGCTGCAAATACTTCACTCCTTGGAGGTGGAGGTGTCGATGGTGCAATACATTCTTCGGCAGGGCCTCAGCTTCTTGAGGAGTGTAAAAAACTTGGAGGCTGTCCTACGGGACAGGCGAAGATTACAAAAGGTTATAACCTTCCTGCAAAGTGGGTAATCCATACAGTGGGGCCTGTATGGCGCGGCGGCAGTGAAAATGAAGATGAATTACTTGCCAGATGTTATAGAAACTCTTTTGCTCTTGCAGAGGAATATATGATAAAAACAATAGCTTTTCCTGCAATCAGTACAGGTGCTTACGGATTCCCGATAGAAAGGGCAGTAAAAATAGCTCTGAAAGAAACAAGAGAATTCCTTTCAAGAAATAACTCAATAGAAAAAATTTATTTCGTATGTTTCAGTAAAAGAGACTATAACTGTTATTTGAAGGCTATTTGAATAGTTAGTTTTTATTCATAAATAATGACCTCTTAATGCATAAATCGTAATGCATGATGCGCGATTAAACCCGTCACGCGTCACGACGACTTAAATTCTAATAAGTTATAAAATACACTATAATTGCTTAAAATAAAGCTTTATACTATTTAGCTTTAGACATAGTAGTCTGCCTGCCTGGTGTTCCGGAGAAAAAAATATCACGGCAGCACAGGTATATTTTATTGAATTATAATGTAAAGTAGCATGATATAAGCTGTAACTGTTAT
>JAKPQU010000462.1 GCA_029555925.1 Bacillota bacterium | reverse complement strand
AGTTTCATAACTATCCATAAATAATGACCTCGTAATGCGTAAAGCGTAATGCATGATGCGCAGGGATTAAACCTGTCACGCGTTACGCGTTACGCGTCACGACAAACTTAAATTCTAATAAGTTATGAAATACACTATAATATTTCTCTCTTTCTTGCCTGAATCTATAAAACATGCCACCCTTTCAGGGAAAGCTATCTGGATATTACGTTCTATCCCACATATAAGCAGTGTCTTCGTAGGAATGAGAACAGAACATTTTGTGGATGATGTATTGAAAAGCCTTAAAATACCCGCATATAAAGATGGTTACGAATTATGGGATCTGTAGGAAAAAGTGAAGAGTGAAAAGTGAAAAGTCAGAAGGCTTACCCTGCGCGTCACGATTATAAATTATGATATGGTTATTTTTTTACGTTCCCTTAAAAAACTTCATACAGAAGTTAAATCTATGGTCAGCCACGGCGGGCAGGTGGAATAAATTCTATCGTATTGGTTATTACACCGGAAGTTGAAATATCCATTATATTTGTAACGGCATCATAGTTTACTCTGTAACCGAGATAGCGGGATATGTCTGCGAGAGGAACGTAAACTATTTTTTCGTTCTTTAATATATATTCTCCCGTGTATTCCTGTTCGTTGATTATAAGTTTGTTATTTTCTTTATCAAACCTGAAGGTAAACTCCATGGCTTTCTTCAAATCATCTATCTTTGTGTATATCTGTCCGTTTTCATGGAGAAATTTTTTGCCTTTATAAAGTTTTAATTTTATATATATTTGAAGGGTATTGTAATCTTTTTTCTTGATATTAATCTCCTGGGCACATGCAGGAAAACTGGAAAGCAAAACTATTGTTATTAAAAATATAATTGATTTCTTAATAAACATAACTGTTCCCCTCCGTTTTTATTATGTCTGACGCATGTCAATAGAATATATTACTGACCTGAGCATAAGCATGTAATAAACCTATTCCTCCCGTCACGTGTTACGCGTCACGAGAGCAAATATGTATTATTTATGCTTGCCTCTGTATAAAACTATCTTTATTATATATATAAATTTTATTACAAGCAATATAAAAAGTATAAATTTTATAAATAACTTAAAAGCAGGATTGACCATAGAAAAATGGAAGTAAATATTATGGATTATGTATTTACAGTACCTGTATCAGACAAATATGTCATGCACAGCCCTCTTCATAATATTACTGCTCTTTTGAACAGATCTGCAGTAAAATCATTGAAAGACGGGAATTTAAAGAATAAAGCTCTCTATGATCTTTACAGAAGTCTTTCAGAGAAACCGGTAAATATGCCGGCACCGAACAGAGGCCCTGTAAATCCAGACTTTCTCGGTCTTATTCCTACCAGATCCTGTAATTTCAATTGCCTTTACTGCGGTTTCGGTTCCTCTAAAGACACTTCTGTCATGGACTTTTCCCTGGCCCTTTTATCTGTGGACTGGATGGCAGAACATGTGATAAAACATGGCAGAAAAGAGGTTGAAATACATTTCTTCGGAGGAGAGCCTTTTTTTGCATCTGATGTGATAAGGGTGGCAGTATACAGGACAAACATGGTCTGTGCAAAATACGCTCTGAAACCTGTCTTTAAAGTTTCTACAAACGGATTTTTTGATGAACACACATGTTCTTTTATCGGAGATTATTTCGACACTGTAGTCCTTTCCCTGGACGGCCCGGAAGATATTCAGAACAGGTACAGACCTCTTAAAAGCAGTGGAAAAACATCACATATTGTTGAAAGGAATGCCTTTCTACTGGGCAGAAGTCCTGCCGAACTCTGTATCAGAGTATGTGTTACAGATGAAACAGCGGGAAGAATGGAAGAAATTTCCAATCTACTCTGTCGTTCATTTAAACCTTCTTCTATAGATTTTGAGGTTCTCAGGCAGACAGAAACTACAGGTCTTCTTCCTCCCGATCCCTGGACATTTGCAGTAAACTATATAAAGGCTGCAACTGTTGCGAGAACCTGTGGCGTTACACCGGTCTATGGCCCTGCATCTACAGGCACACTGCAGCACAGTTTCTGCCCTGTCGGGAAAGACACTGTCATTGTATCACCTGAAGGAACTATAAGTGCCTGTTATCTCCAGAAGGAAGAATGGGGAAAAAAAAGCCTCGATTTAACCTTCGGTCATATAGATAATTCAGGGCTCCATATTAACGAAGATAATTTGAATAACATAAGGCATCTGACAGATGAAAAAAAACTCTGCAGAAAATGTATTGCCAGGTTTCACTGTGCCGGAGGCTGTCATGTCCATCATGTCACTGAAGATTATGATGATTTCTGTATTCAAACACGTATTATTACGGTGTGCAATCTCCTCTGTGAACTGGGATATACGGGCCTTATGGAAGATTTTATAAATAACAGAAAAGAACTGGAAAAAATGGTATTTCAGGATTCCGATCTTATAGGAGAATCGTGACAGTTAATGCATACGCATTACGCATCACACATTACAATTTCATGAATTACAACACAAATGAGAAAAACGAAGGGGCACCTACCAGTGACGCGTCACCCGTCACGCGTCACTGCCCCATATCCTGGACGGTGGAATACAGGGGCATAAGGCTCATTAACAGAGAAACAGGAGATCTGTTATTTCTTCCCTGGCCTGAAGCTGCTCTGTGGGATATGCTTTCAGGAAACATAGATTCAGAAAGAATTATAAGTATCATATCTGCAATTACTCACAGGGATAAAGAAGAAACGGCTCTGTGGATAAAAAAGACTCTTTCACTGTGGGAAGAAGGGAAGTGGGTGGTAAAAAAATAATTATGGCAAACATATCTGTTACACTGCTCTGTAACCGTAAATGTTCCTATTGTTTTGCAGAATCTATCAGAAGAAAGAAAATCTCTCATGAACAGTTTATATCCCGGGAAACATTTGTTATGGCACTGGATTTTCTGAAGAGATCGGGCATAAAACTTGTAAAACTCCTGGGAGGAGAACCTTCCCTTCACCCTGACCTGACATGGTTTGTTGAAAAATCCCTGGAAGAAAACTTTAAAGTTATTATATTTTCCAACGGGCTTATAGAGAGGAAACTTCTGTCATATCTAAAAACGTTAAGTGTCGAAGAACTGACTGTTATTGTTAATATAAACTCACCTGAAGAGCAGCAGATTGAAGAAGCAGAAAAACAGATACAGACATTCAAGGAATTATCCGAAAAAATTACGCCATGTTTTAATATACATAATCCTGTGTGGAAACCTTATTTTCTTATAGATCTGATAGAAGAATATAATCTCGGCAGAAACATAAGACTCGGCCTGGCCCATCCATGTCTTGACCATGACAACACTTACGTCCACCCGAAACATTATGAAAAAGCAGGTTCTTCTATTGCAGATTTTTTCGAACTCTGTCTGGAGCATAAGATAATCTTAAATTTTGACTGTGGTTTTGTCCCATGTATGTTTCCCGAAGGTTTTATTGAAACAGTCCATCTACACCCGGTGCCACTGGGGCTTCACTGCGGCCCCATGCCGGATATTATGCCAGACGGTTCCATTGTGCCATGTTACGGCCTTGCATCACGATGGCATTTGACAATGAATGACTATATTACAGCACAGGACTGTCAGGAAATATTCAATAAAGAGCTGCAAAGGTTCCGCATAACCGGTATTTACAAAAAATGTGAACTCTGCAGGTGGATGGAAATGAAAACATGCAGAGGAGGATGCCTTTCGGCAGCTATGAAAAGGGTGAAGGGTGAGACGTGAAGAGTGAAGAGTGAAAAGTGAAGAGTGAAATGGATGCTTACCCGTGACGCGTCACGCATCACGCATCACGCATCACGATCACATATTGACATACGTGCCTCAATACTTTAAGATATCAAATTAGAAACCAGTTACCGGAAGGATGATGATTTTTATGGAAGAAAAAAAATCACATGAGGAAAAACCTGATGAAATCCAATCGGAAGAAGAACCGGAAATATTTGCCGTTAAACGGAAAGGGTCAAAATGGGTTCTTACAAGGAGAGATTTTCTTACAGCTACTGCTGCTGCGGCAGGAGCTTTCATCTGTTCCGGTATAGCAGACGGGAAAGGAAATACCCATGAAGATGCCCTGTCTCACAGCAAAGCCATAAGGGCTCTTGCTATTACCCCTGACGGCAAATCCCTTGTTTCAGGAAGCGACGATTGCACTCTCAAGCTATGGACTCTGCCGGACGGCGCTTTTTACAAAGCCCTGGAGGAACATAAAGACGGCATAACTGCTATTACTATAAGCCCTGACGGACTTATACTCGTTTCGGCGGCTAAAGATAATACTATAAAACTCTGGTCAGAAGGTCAGATAAAAACACTGGGAGGATTATCGGCACCTGCATGTTCCATTGTATACTCTCCGGACGGCACAAAACTGATAGCAGGCTGTAAGGATAATACAATAAAAGTATGGGATTTCGTAGAAGAAACCGTAAGCGGACTTGAAGGACATCTTCTGTCTGTTACCGCTCTTACCATAAGTTCGGACGGAAAAATTCTCATTTCAGGCAGCACTGACAGAACTATAAAAGTCTGGGAACTGTCTACAGGTGAACTGTTAAATACCATTACAGGTCATAATGAAATGATTACCGCTCTGGCCATGAGTCGTGACGGGAAAATACTCGCTTCGGCCAGTGCCGATAAAACTATAAAACTCTGGTCTTTACCTGACGGAGCCCTGCTAAAAACCCTGTCAAAACATACCGGATGGGTTACTTCGCTTATAATAACTCCTGACGGAAAACAACTCATATCAGGCAGCAGAGATAAAACAATAAAAATATGGTCTTTCCCCAGAGGAACACTGGTTAAAACACTGGAAGGTCACAATGACTGGGTTACTTCACTGGCAATAACTCCTGACGGGAAAAACTTTGCATCGGGAAGCACCGATAATACGATTATCATATGGAATTTACCTGAAGGTAAATATAAAACCTCACTACTGGATCTTAAAATATGTTCTCATACTGTGAAAGGAATACAGTATAAAATTCAGACAGTTACCGGGGAATGGATAGTTTATACTATCCCTTACTGGATAATCATACCGGCAGGAGCAATATGTATCTGTAACTGTGTGCCGGGAAGTATTGCAGCATCCTGTGCCTGTGTTTCCTACGACATGAGCTTTATAGACAGGGCTTCCTGTAACTGTGTTTCCTATGAAGAATGGCTCAAAACTTACAAAGATACTAAAACCTATAATACAGATACCTATACCTATACCTATACCTATACCTATACATATACTTATTATACTACTTATTATTATCCCAATTAAGGAATCGTGATGCGTGATGCGTGATGCGTGATGCGTGACGCGTGACGCGTGACGCGTGACGCGTGAATGGCTCATGCTACTAAAATCCATAAAGATTTACCTGTATTTCTTATAGAAGCTCATAATATTTTGTATATCCCCGGATATATATGCCGTGTTTCTTCTTCCCAGGGAGAAGAATTGAAAAACTTTTTTGGCTGCCACGAAAATTATGTTTCCGCAAAAGTAAAAAATCTTGCTCTTAAACTGACAGAATGTGCTTTAAAAGTTCAAAAAACATGGGAAAAAATTCTGAATTCACCATTTGAACCTGTATGTCTTACTCTTTATCTGTCAAATAGATGCAATCTTAAATGTTCTTACTGTTATACACATAAAGTAAGCAGAGACAAATCTTCTGTCGATGAAAAAGCTGTAATTGCTGCAGCAGAATTCGTATTACATATATGCAGAGAAAAAAAACACCCCTTTCTCTTTGTTCTTCACGGCGGAGGTGAACCTTCTGTTGAATGGGAACAGGTAGTGAGATTCGAATATATTACCAGAAAGATGGCAGAAGAATTTAATGTGCCATGGCACGGAACTATTGTCACAAACGGTGTAATGGAAGAAGACCATGTGCTGTGGCTCTGCAATCACTTCAATCATATAGCCCTGTCCTGTGACGGCCATCCTTTCATTCAGGACAGGCAGAGGCCTCTAAAAAACGGAGAGCCATCATCTACCTGTGTGGAAAGGACGGCAGAAATTATTAACAGCCGGGGAATATCAATGTCGGTTCGGGCCACAATCACACCTGAAACAGTTACATATCAGTCTCATATTGCAACATATCTTTATGAAAAACTCTCTGCCGTTAATATGAGATTTGAGCCTGTCTATGAAGTATGGAACAGAGACAGAGCACCTTTTAAAACTGAAGATGCTTCACTCTTTGCAGAACATTTTATAGAAGCACAGAAAAAATCTGAAGAACTGGGATGTAATCTTACATACGGAGGAGTAAGACTCAATGAACTGCACAGAAGCTACTGCAGCATGTTTCGTAATGTACTCCATTTAATCCCCGGTAACGGGATAAGCGGCTGTTTTTTCTGCACAGACACTTCTGTAAGACCTGAATTGATTACAGGTAATTTGTATCATGGAAATATCAGGATAAACAATGAATTAATCGACTCTTACAGACATAAACCATTACCGGAGAAATGCAATGTATGTATAAATATATATCACTGTTCGGGAGAATGTCCTGAAATATGCTCCTTAACAGAAAATAATGAAAAAGAAGGTTTTCTCTGCCGCGTAAAGAAAGAAATTGCTCTGAGATGGATTTTGATGACATGTTTATATGAGAATCGTGAGCCGTGAGTCGTGAGTCGTGAATCGTGAGTCGTAAAAAGTGAGTCGTGAAAAGTGAAAAGTGGAGGGTGAAGGGTGAAACTGTCCATTACGCGTCACGCGTTACGCGTTACGCGTCACGATTATCACGCATCACGCGTTATAACGCATCACACAGGACATAATCATGGAACTATATATCATTCCCTTTAAAAAAGAATTTATCATTTACAGACCTCTTCTGCAGATGGCTTTTATTGCAAATAAAAAAATGGCTCTTTATCTGAAGGAAAAAATTGCCGGCACCTGCCGTCACAGAGATGCAGAAAAATTTCTTGATTCTATAAACTTCTGGAGAGACGATCCAAATGTCCCTGATTCTTCAGTATATGAATACAAACCCGTCAAAACAGCTCTTTTAATGACAGGTAACTGTAATATGAGATGCACTTACTGTTATGCCAGAGGAGGAGAAGGTAAAGACCTGAACATGTCTTTTTCTGTTGCCAGAACAGTTATTGATTATATTTACAAAAATGCTTCGGAAAAAAAAAGCCGAAACTTTTCCGTTTCCTTTCACGGAGGAGGAGAACCGACGATGAACTGGGAAACACTCAAAGAAACTGTAGTGTATGCAAAAAACAAGGATTTACCCTGTAAAATCTCTATGTCAACAAACGGTGTTTTTGACGATTATCAGAAGGAATTTATTGTAAAACATTTTGACTCTCTGAATATCTCTTTTGACGGCATAACTGAAATACAGGAAAAACAGAGGCCTCTCAGGAACGGCAAAAGCTCCTTTTACCCTGTCATAAAAACAATAAAAGAATTTGATAGATTTAAAATACCCTATTCCATACGCATTACCACTGTGCCTGACAGTTTCGACAGGCTTCCTGCTTCTGTATCTTTTATCTGTGAGGAAACAGAATGCCAGACTGTACAGATTGAACCATGCTACGTGAATAAAAGGGGCCTATACAGAGATCCTTCAAAAAATCATATAAAATCTTTTACATCTTCTTTTATAAAAGCCTATGAAACAGGAAGAGATTACGGAAGACATGTATTTTATTCCGGTGCGAGGCCATGGGTTATAGCTTCATCATTCTGCCTCTGTGCCGAAAACTGTCTGGTAGTGACACCAGAGGGAGATATAGTTACATGTTTCGAAATTCATGACAGAAGTCATCCCCTGTTTCCACTGTTCACTGCAGGTAAAGTTACATCTTCGGTAAATGTAGATAGAGATAAAATTTATGAATTTATAGATAAACAGAAGAGTCTCAGAAATAACTGCAGAGAATGTTTCTGTTACTGGCACTGCGGAGGTGATTGTCATTCAAGGGTTATGGCAACCGGAAAGGAACAGAGAGGAAGATGCGAAGTAAACCGCATTCTGACTCAAGAACTTCTCATATGGTATATTGCGGAAGGGATGGGATTATGGAAAGGTTTTACTGACCTGAATATGAGCATGTAATAAATTGTTTCCTCCCGTCACGCTTCACGAGAGTTATAGTGTATTTCATAACTTATTAAAATTTAAGTCGTCGTGACGCGTAACGCGTGACGCGTGACGGGTTTAATCCCTGCGCATCACGCATTACACGTTACGCATTACGAGGTCATTATTTATGGATAGTTATAAAACTAACTATAAATATGCATTATTTATGCTCACCTCACTAAATATGAAGGAAAGAAAAGAGATAATGTCGTATTATAATAAAATATGGAAGAAAAAATAGTAAATTTCATTAAAGAACATAGAAAATATGCAATACTGATTTCTCTATTGCTGATTTTCATTCTGTTAAATAACTATACCATTCTCAGTTTCACCGGTATAAAAATAAAAAACGAGAAAGATGAAATCAGGGATATTGTATTTCCTTTCAGTGAAGATTCAAGTCAAAACAGGGTATATATTTTCTCTGGAAAAATTTACGCGTCCCATCTTTCTCAGAGAGTGATAAACATCGTAGCAGATGACAGGATAGAATATATAAAGATAAACAACATCCCTGTCTCTCTTGATAAAAAGATTACAAAATCTTTTTCCGGTTATATAAACGGTTTTGATATCGATATAGGCTCTTATATCCATACAGGAGAAAATAGATTTGAACTGAAACTGATAGACGACGGTGGCACTGTCGCTCTCGATATCAGCAATTCATCAAGAGATAAGCTATATATCTCAATCCATATTATCATGCTTATCCTGCTCAGTATTTTACTTTATTATTTCTTTAATTACTTCAGATTTATAAGAAAATCACTCTTTCCTTTCTGGAAACAGATGTACTGATAAGATAGACAGAAAAAAGAGGTAAAATATGTTTGAATATAATATTACAGAAGAAAATAACCTTAAATGGATTAATATAAAAGGCAGAATAGACAGTAACACTTCAAAGGATTTAGAAACATTATTAAAAGACCTGACTCTTTCCGGTGAAAGAATAATAGCAGTAAATCTTGAAGACGTAAATTATATAAGCAGTGCAGGGCTCAGAATATTTCTCTTATTTCAAAAACAGTTAAAAAAAGTAGACGGAGAAATAATTCTCTGTAAAATGACCGATTATGTAGCCAATATATTTAAAACTACGGGTTTCGACAGGCTTTTCTCCGTTATTTCAAAAAAAGAAGATATAAAGTGTTCTTCCGGTTCACCGGATACATCGACGATTAAAGTAAAAGAAACGAATGGCATTTCACTGAATATAAAATCATATCAGGGGAAAGCAGGCACATTGTTTTCTATAGGGACACAGGAACCTCTTTCACTTTCATCATACGAAAGAGAACATGTTCTGTCCGTAAAACCTGAAAATATAAAATTCGGCACAGGTCTTGCCGCTCTCGGAGAACATTATAAAGATTATAAGGATTATTTCGGTGAAACAGTTGTGATAAACAGCAATCTCTTTGTTTACCCTGCAGTAAAAAGGCCATGTGTGGACTTTATGCTCTATACAAATCAGCAGGAAACCATTAAATATAATTTTTTCCATGGCTTCGGATTTAACGGGCCATGGAAAAATATCCTGTCTTTTTACGGCACAGACGGCTTTATAGATTTATATAGATTGATAGATTCATTCCTGACCATATCGGAAGTTCCGGTAATAGGGATAGTTTTTTTTGCAGAAAGCAAGGGACTGAGCGGAATGAATTTAAAGCAGGTTCCCCTTCTGGAAAAAAAACCTGCCAGTGGAAACAGTATTTTTCATAGTTCTAACTTTTCGTCATGGATAAATTTTTCCATAGAACCTGAAGATATTGACAAAATAGTGGTGGCATGCGGAATAGCAGTAAACGATAAAGGGAGAGAAAAAGAAAACATAAGAGATCTTGTGCCGAAAGATAACAATTTCCATATTCATGGGGCTATCTTCGAACAGTCACTCTTTAAAAGAGAAGCAGATGAATTCGAACATGAACTGAATAGAATTACTTCAGAACTTGAGCCTTCAGGAGTAAAACATCTCCTGGGCAAAAGTATGTTCAGTCATGGCGTGGCAGGTATTATAGAACTGAAGTAAGCCTTCAGCTATCAGCAGTCAGCCTCTGGGGCTGTAATCTTTGACAGACATCTACCTGCTGAATGGTTACGAACAGAAAGGATAAATTTAGTCAAAATTATGGAACTATGGCTCGGTGCATTAAATCTGGGTTTACTTTATGGTTTCATGGCTATCGGCACTCTTATTACCTTCCGCATATTGAACTTTTCCGATATTACGGTAGACGGCAGTTTTACGACAGGTGCAGCGGTAACGGCAGTCATGATTACGTCCGGTGTAAATCCATTCCTTGCTCTTCTTGCCGGATTTCTGACAGGAGGAGCAGCAGGTCTGTGTACAGGCCTTATTTATACAAAAATGAAAATCAACGGACTCCTTGCAGGAATCCTGGTAATGATCGGCCTTTATTCCATAAATCTCCGCATAATGGGAAAATCAAATATCCCCCTCCTTGAACTGCCTACTTTTATAACATGGTTTAATTCCTTCAATCCGGGAATGGCGAAAGAAATATGGATCTCTATATTTTTGCTGGTTGTTATGGCAGCCTTCTGGATTCTTATGTCTATCTTTTTCAAAACAGATCTCGGTATAACAATCAGAGTGACAGGAGATAATCCCGTAATGGCCTCTGCAAACAGCGTAAATACTGATCTCATTAATATACTCGGTCTTACCCTGGCAAACGGCCTGGTCGGCATTTCCGGCGGACTTGTAGCTCAGTACCAGGGATTTGCCGATATCGGCATGGGTATAGGAACACTTATGATAGGACTTGCCTCTGTTATTATAGGTGAGTCACTTTTAAAAGATTCCTCTATTTATATCACTATATTAAGTGCAGTAACAGGTTCCGTAGTCTACAGATTTATGATTGCCCTGGCCCTTTACGGAGGAATGAACCCGGTAGATCTCAAGTTATTTACATCCTTATTTGTCCTTATAACCCTCTATGTGACACATGTTATGCCTGTACATGGCAAAAAGATAAAATGGGCCGAAACTTTAAAAAAATACAGAGTAATCCTTATTCCTGCGGGAATAATTCTGGCAATGGGAATGTTCTTTATTTCAGATAAACATTTCAGATCTCTTTTATCAGGAAAATCGGAAAAATTTTATAACATCGGAGTGGTACAGTTAAATGATAACGGCCTTCTGAATGTAACAAGAGATGCCTTCTCTGAAGAAATGAAGAAAATCGGATATATTGACGGGAAAAACTGCAAAATAGAACTTCAGAATGCCCAGGGTGACATGTCTACTGTCAATACTATTATTGATAAATATATAATGAACGGATATGATGTAATCCTTTCCATATCAAGCGGTACCACACAGGCGGCAATCAATAAAACAAAAACTATACCTGTCGTTTTTGCTACCGTGGCAAATCCATTCATCCTGGGAGCAGGTTCCAGCGAGAATGACCATCTGCCGAATGTTACAGGTGTTTACGGATGGATACCTATGGAAAATACCGTTGCTATTGTAAAAACTATGTTCCCCGGGAAAGTAACGATAGGAACCATGTGGGATCCGTCACAGGTAAATGCAGTATTCAATGTGGGAAATCTGGAAAAGGAAGTGAAGAAAGACAGTAATATTACCTTCGAAGGTGTAACAATTAACGGTTCTTCCGAAGTATACCAGGCTGCTACATCTCTTACAGGGAAAAATATAGACATGTTTGTTCTCCCTCCCGATAATATTGTTTTTTCAGCATTTGACTCAATTGTAAAGGCAGGAAATGAAAAAAGAATTCCCATTCTCATAAATGATATAGACAGACTCAAAGACGGAGCGCTATTCGCCTACGGATACGATTATTCTATAAGCGGCATACAGGCAGCCCATCTGGTTGACAGAATTTTAAAAGGAGAAAAACCGCAGAATATTCCCTTTGAAACTTATAAAAAGATTGAACTTGGCATAAATATGGCCGCTGTAAAAAAACTGAATATAAATATACCGGAAAAATTATTATCACAGGCAACAATCATAATAAAGGAAGACGGCACTATAATCAGGAAAAACATTCCTCCACAGAGTGAGAAAGAAAAAAAACTTGCCCTGTTCCGATTCAATGATAACGAACTTCTGATGGAAACAGCCCGCGGCGTCACGGATAGACTGAAAAAGAGCGGACTTCTTGAAGAAAATAACATTAAAATCCATGAAAAAACTGCACAGAATGATTTTTCTACAGGACAGGCAATAGCACAGGAAATCGTACAGGAAAAATATGATTATATAATTACCGTGTCGACACCTGCACTTCAATCCATGGCACAGGTAAATAAAGTAATACCCCATGTATTCGGTGCCGTTACAGACCCCTATCGCATGGGAGTGGCAAAAACACCGGAGAAACATCAGAGTAATATAACAGGTGTTGCCACATGTCAGCCTGTGGAAAAAACCTTTGAATTAATGAGAGAAATATTTCCGGAAGCCAGGAAAGTCGGTATGATATGGAATCCTTCCGAAGCATGTTCACTGGTCTGTACGGAAAAAGCAAGGATGGCGGCAAAAAAATATAATTTTCAATTGCTTGAAGTCAATGTATCGGGGACAGCAGAGGTAATGGATGCTCTTAATTCACTGTTAAACAAAAATATAGATCTTTTTATTACTTCAGGTGATAATACCGTTACTTTAAGTACGAAAACAATTGCCACGATACTGTACGAAAAAAAGATCCCTTATTTTACAAATACCTTTTCCGATGTCGAAGGCGGTGCATTCCTTTCGGCAGGGGCAGATTATTATGAAGTAGGAGAGGAAACGGCAAAAATGGCCGAAAGGATTATAAAAGGAGAAAACCCGGAGGATATACCGGTAGAAAATTATGTGCCTGAAAAGATTTATGTAAATCTGAAACTGGCAAAACAGCTTGGTATTGAAATACCTGAACAGGTTTTAAAAAAGGCAGCGAAGGTTTTGAAGTGAAAAAGTGAGTCGTGAAAAGTGAGTCGTGAGTCATAAAAAGTGAAAAGTGAAAAGTGAGTAATAGGGGCGAACATAGTTAGTAAGGAATGGCAGTTAAATAAATGTCTCAAATATATTAATCGTGACGCGTAACGCGTAACGCGTGACGCGAGGAAAGAGACAATTAATAAATTTTCATTCCTAAGTACCGTAACAGGTAAAAGGGTATCCATAAAAAGCTT
>JAKPQU010000447.1 GCA_029555925.1 Bacillota bacterium | reverse complement strand
CTTTAAAAGGTGTTTAAAGATTTTTAAAAAATATTTACTAATTTTTGTTTTAAACGAAAAACGTTAAATAAGTCATATTTTTTGAAGAAAAAATTCTCAAACTACTTGCGAAAAAATCACAAACTAAATGATGAATTATATGATGAATTATATATGAATTATAGGCTTTTCAGACACCCTCTATATATAATATGTAATAGACATTACATATATGTATATATAGTATATGGTATATTCAGGTTAGCGAAATATTCGGAAACCGAAATATTCGGAAAATTTCCTAAATAAAAGAGGCTTTATGGTTATGGATAAAAAAGAAAATTACCTGATCGATGAATTGACTCAACTCTGTATTGATACAGGCGAGAAGTTTCTCTGTACTGTTCACAAGCGTCCTACCAGTATGGACCGTTTTTCCATATCACAGATAAAGGTTTTAATGATTCTTTCTCATAATGAAAGCGTTAAAATGAAGGATATAACGGAAGCACTCGGCATAGCCAACAGTTCTGCTACAGATTTGATAGATAAATTAATAAAAGACGATCTGGCAGAAAGATACAGAAAAAATGGGGACAGGAGGGTTGTAATGGTAAAATTATCTGAGAAAGGAAGAGATTTGGTAAATGAGATGAAAGAACTTAAGAGAAAATGCTGGAGAAGTATGATAGAAAAATCGGAAGAAGAAGACAGGGAAGATTTACTCAGAGTTGCAAAGAAATTCTATGATCTTATATGTAGAGCAGCAGAGGAAGGAGTATTCCTCTGATGAAGAAAAGGCGATTTTTTATGAAGAAATTTAGATTCTTTCTATTATTATTTTTAATATTATCTGTCAGAAGCGGCTGCTTCTCACAGGAAAACGTTAATCGGGAAAATGTTAAATTAAATAAAACAATTACCCTTGAAGACAGTATCAAGATTACCCTGAAGAACAGTCTGGACCTTCAGGTCTCAGACCAGGAGATTCAGAAATCGGAAGTAAGGGTAAATCAGGCAAAAACAGGAGGATATCCAAATGTGAATGCTTCTGCCTATTATACAAGAATGGATCCTGTTCAGAGTTTTGAAGTCGGCGGAAAAACTACAGAACTGGGAAGTAATAATCAGGGACAGGCAAAGTTGACGTTTAACTATCCTCTTTATGACGGAAGAAAAACTACCAATCAGGTAGATCAGGCAACTATGGTAAGTGAAGCTACCAGATGTGACAGGGAAGTAACCAGGCAGAATGTAATATATAAGGCTATTGACAGTTATTACGGTGTTCTCCGGGCATATAAACTCCTGGATGTAGCCCATGACAGTCTTTCCACTACAAAGGAACAATACGGTATATCTGAAGCCTATTATGAAGAAGGTCTCGTGGCAAAATCGGATGTACTCAGTGCAAAGGCACAACTGGCAAATGTAGAACTCGGAGTGATAAGTGCCGAGAGTAATGTAGCACTTAAGAAATCTACACTTAATGATACAATGACTATTCCTCTCAATGAGGATTTTGAATTGATAGATGACCTTGTATATAAGCCTTTCCCTGTAGATACAGAATACAGTACATACCTTGCCTGTAATAACCGGGGAGAAGCAAAGAAAATAATGTATTTAATAAAAGCTGCAGAGGCACAGATAGAAGTTGCAAAAAGTGACAGAAAGCCTACTGTAACTTTTAACCTTGATTATATAGCTTACAGTTCTACCTTTATGAATCCTTCAAATAGCACAAACGCTACAGTTTCTGCCAGTATCCCTATTTTTGACCGTGGTCTTACAACCTGTAAGATTGATGAGGCAGAAATAACTCTGGCGCAGGCAAAAATAAATCTGGAACAGCTTAAAAAAGCACTGGCTCTTCAGGTAACACAGGCTTATTTACTGTTGCGTGAGTCAGAAGAAAAGGTGCATAAAGTGAAAGCCAATCTTGAATCTGCCCAGCAGAATTATGAAGTGGCAAGACTTCGTTATCAGGAGGGTATAGCACCTTTCATAGAAGTTTCAAATGCCCAGCTTGTTCTTACGAATGCCCAGGTAGACAATGTACAGGCTCTATATGATTATTATCTTGCCAAGGCCAGTATGATAAAAACTACAGGACTTCTTCCTGAAGACGGTAAACTTGATAATATAAAACTCATAAAAACAGGAGAGGAGGGCTCATCAGTAGAGGAGCTTAAAAATACAAAATGATGAACTATTTAAGGAAAAGTTATAATTTAACAATTACAGGTCTGATGATTATAATAATGATTTTCTCTGTTTCATGTAAAAATAAAACAGAACAGGTCATGTCCAGAGAAGAGATACAGAAAAAAGAAGGTATTCCCGTAGAAATTGTAACGGTGAAAAAGGGCGATGTCCGTGTTACTGTAGAATCAAGCGGAGAACTTAAAGCCGATGATGCCCTTACTATAAATACGAATAACTCCGGTATAATACAGGAACTTGCGGTTAAAGAAGGGGATTATGTAAAGAAGGGGCAGATAGTTGCAGTTATAGAACCGAATGATATAGAGGATCAGCTTACTCAGGCACAGGCGGCTCTTAATACTGCCCATTTGAGGCTTGCCCAGGCACAGACTAAAGTAATATTGCAGAATACCCAGGTTGAAGGAGCCATAAAACAGGCAGAGGCAGGGGTGAAATCTGCAGAAGCTCAATATGAACAGGCCCAGGCTTCTCTTGAGGCAACAAAAGAAAAACTTTCTATTATAGAAGAGGGAGCAAGAAAACAGGAAATAGCACAGGCTGAAGAAGCAGTGGCCCAGGCAGAGGCAAATTTCAGAGAAGCAAAGGTAGATCTTGGAAGGATGCAGAGGTTATGTGCCAAAGGAGCCATATCACAGCAGCAGATGGATGTTGCTCAGGTTCAATACGATGTGGCAGAAGCACAGTATAAAAGTGTTCTTCACAGACTGGATCTGGTAAAAGAAGGTTCTCGAACGCAGGAAAAGGCAGCAGCAAGGCAGGATGTAGCCATGGCAGAGGACAGAGTTACAGCAGCCAAAGCAGGTCTTGACCAGGCAAAAGAAGCACTTCTCATTGCACGGAATAACAGGATGCAGGTTACAGTGGCACAGCAGGAAGTCGATGTGGCAGAGGCAGGAGTTGCTCAGGCCCAGGCAAATCTGGACACACTCTCCAGAAAACTGCAGAAATCTTATGTTAAATCACCGATATCAGGTTATGTTACAAAGAAATATGTAAATCTTGGAGAAAATACAAGCGGACCAGGAGCTACAAAGATTATAGATGTTTTTGACCAGGGCACACTTTATTTTGAAGCACTTGTTTCTGAAACCGATATAGTAAAAATTAACAGAGGTCTTTCTGTTGATATAAAGGTTGACGGTATGCCTGACAAACATTTCTCAGGCATTGTTAAAGATGTAATACCCCAGGCAGGAGCGGCAAGACAGTTTTCTGTAAAGATAAAAGTAGACGGAACAGGCAGTGACCTGAAGCCCGGTATGTTTGCCAGAGGACAGATAATACTGGCAGAACACAAGAATGTTCCAGTAATTACAAAAGATGCAA
>JAKPQU010000420.1 GCA_029555925.1 Bacillota bacterium | reverse complement strand
TTAACCTTCAATTCTGCCATGTGGTCATAAACTATGATGTCCCCTGGACTCCTACCAAGATTGAACAAAGAATCGGCAGAGTGGACAGAATAGGACAGAAACACATGGTGAAAGCCATAAATTTTCTACTGGAAGACAGCGTGGAAAAACGAATCTTCGAGGTTCTGGAGGAAAAACTTTATAAAATATTCGAACAACTGGGGATTGATAAAACATCCGATATTCTGGATTCGGAAGAATCCGAGGAGACTTTCAGGCAGTTTTATATAAACTCCATAATGAACCCCGGTTCCATTACGGGAAATGCGGAAAAGATAACCCAGGAACTTTTGAGGAGAGCGGAAGAATCAAAGAAACAATGGAAACACCTGTTCGCTTCTTACGAGATAAACCCCGAAAAGGCTCAGAATCTCTTCTCCCATCCTCTTTCCAACTGGATAGAAACAATGGTAATAAACTATCTTCCCGATAACGGAGGAAAATTTCAGAAGAAACTCCGGGGATACGATCTGATCTGGGAAGACGGAGAAAAAATGACCAATATCACCTTTAACCGGGATGAAACTGAAGAAGGCATAACGACTCACCTTTCCCTGGAAAACCCCAGAGTGATGAATTTGATAAATAACCTTCCCTTGTTTGTACAAGGAGAAAAAATCCCCAGTATAGCCGTGAAAGGACTTCCCTCTTCGGTGAAAGGATACTGGTCTTTATGGAAAATAGCCGTTAAAAACAACGAAACGACAAAACACCGGATTTTTCCCCTTTTTCGACAGGAAGACGGCAGAATATTCAAACCCACCGCCCAGAGACTATGGGATATACTGATAAGCGAAACTACAAATATAAAAATAAAGGAACCTGTAACAGGAAGGGAATGTTCCGCTATTTACGGAGAAATGGAGGAAACGGCGATAAAATACGGTGAGGATATGTTCCAGGAGATTAAAAACGGGTTCAACCTCTTCTTGAAAAAAGAAAGGGAAAAAGGACTTTATGCCTTCGAATCCCGTAAAAAAGCCATAGAAAGAATAGGATTGCCGGAGGTAAGAAACTTCCGGTTAAAACAAATGGGAAAAGAAAAAAAAGAATGGGAAATAAAGATGAAATCTATGGATTTTATAATACCGGAAATTTCCTGCCTTCTGATATGCCATGTTACCGCTTATGAAAATAACTGACGAAATAATAACAAAAATAAAAAATACATATTCATTCCTTATTATAGTATGGGATCCCGACGGTTTACTACTGGGCGAAGAAGTAACCCAATACATAAATACGGAAAATTACCTCCTCATCGAATACGAAGATCCATTACTCTTCAGATACCAATACGAACAAAAATACAGAACACCCAGGGATGAAGGCGGAGATATTCCTTACAGGCTCCTGGTGAGAACCGAGGAAGATCCCGGTGAAACACTACCTTATGACGTCCTCAAAGAAGGAGAAATCTTATACCTCTCCCTATCGGAGATATTTCCTAAACTGGATATAGGAGTTCTGAGGAATCTTACACCGAAACAACAGGGGAAACTCTACGATGTATATTCAAAATATATGGGGGAATCTCTGGGGAAAAATTCTACCGTCAAT
>JAKPQU010000419.1 GCA_029555925.1 Bacillota bacterium | reverse complement strand
AACCCTCTTGCAGCCATTTCGTGCGGAGCAATGATGCTCGAGCATCTCGGGGAAGAGAAAGCTGCAAAAGCCATCGAGAATGCTATAATGGATGTCACAGCCAATAAATTAAAAGACCTCGCAGCCGGAAAGATGGGATATTCAACTACTGAAGTGGGTGATCTTGTTGCAGAAAGAGTCTGATAAACCAGCTTGTCTTCTTCAGTTTTTTATCTTATTTTTATAAATAAAATACGGAAGATTTAAGGTTATGGCACTTTACAATTGACCATCCTCAGGAAATTTAAATTTTTCCGCATGAATAATAATAACAGGAAAGATATTATCTTTTTTCTTCTGGTCTGCTTCGGATGGTCATGGTTTTTCTGGATTGTCGAAATAGTAGCAGGTATTAAACTATATGCCGGGCCATGGGGGCCTCTTGTAGCTGCATTTGCAGTTAAATGGCGCCGCGAAGGGAAAAGCGGTATACTAGGGCTTCTCAGCAGTGCTGTAATTTACAAGGGTACAAAAAAATGGCTTTTCCCAGTTCTTCTTATTATGCCTGTTGCCGCAGGTCTGTCGTATTTACTTACAGGAATGGCAGGAGAAGAAATTCCAATTTCTAAGGCTTTTTCAAGGCCCTGGATTATTCTGACAAACTTTATTTACATCCTTTTCCTCGGCGGGCCTTTGCAGGAGGAGTTCGGATGGAGAGGTTTTCTGTTGCCAGCACTCCAGAAAAAATATAATGCATTATCATCCAGTGTTTTACTTGGAATTATCTGGGCAATATGGCACTTTCCTCTCAACTTCACACCTGATAATGCAGGTCCCCAGTATATAGCAGCTGTTCAGATGCTTGCAGGATCAGTTATCATGATGATTCTTCTTTCAGTCATTTTTACATGGATTTACAATAATACAGAAGGCAGCATTCTTATGGCTCTTCTGCTTCATACAATGCTCAATCTTTCTGCCTATGTAATATTCCCTGTATTTGAAACAAAAACTGGACCCGGACTATTTATGCTGATTCTGTTGATTCTATCGGTTACAATTTTAATTTTTTACGGGAAAAATCAACTTGTCAGAACTAAAATATATCACACCAAGTAAATAAATTTCACTAATCTTGCATTTTAATTAAAAAAAATATATTTTTGACCTCTGAAT
>JAKPQU010000413.1 GCA_029555925.1 Bacillota bacterium | reverse complement strand
TGGAACGTTTATAACAGTTACAGCTTATATCATGCTACTTTACATTATAATTCAATAAAATATACCTGTGCTGCCGTGATATTTTTTTCTCCGGAACACCAGGCAGGCAGACTACTATGTCTAAAGCTAAATAGTATAAGACACATTTTGTAGTTTCTTGTAAATTGTTCTAACAATTTGCCGGAGTTGTTTTTCCTTCAATCCTTACTTATGGTCTGTATTTAAGTATTTTTCCGTTATTTCCCACTGCCCACCCTGTAGAGGCATTAAGGAAATATATATCATGGAGATCTTCTGCGACACCACTGGTTTCTCTCTGCCAGAACGCTCCCGCGTCTGTAGTATTAATTATAGTCCCTCCTGCACCACAGGCCCATCCTGTGCCGCTGTCAACAAAGCAGACTGAATAGAGATTAGTTGGTACTCCGCTTGTCTGAGTTCCCCATGTTGAACCTCCGTCTGTACTGTAAAAAACAACTCCTCCTGCTCCTACGGTCCAGCCGTTGAAATCATCTACAAACCAGACAGCATAAAGAGAGCCTCCGGTAAGACTTACAGGAGACCATGTAGAACCGGTATCTACTGTTATCAGGATTCTTCCGGTACTTCCTGTTGCCCATCCTTTACCGGAAGATCGAAAATAAACATCGGACAGAGCCTCTGTTATACCGGGATTCAGCTGTTGATTCCACCAGTAATTTCCTCCGTCGACTGTATGATAAATATTTCCGTTATTCCCTGCAAGCCATCCGTTATTGGGATCTAAAAAAAAGGCTCTTTCCAGTGCATACGGAGGAGTCGGGAAGGCCAGTGGGCCCGGAGCCAGCCAGTTGACCCCTTCGTCAGAGGATGTAAAAACTATTCCGTTCGGCGATATGCCATGACCAACAATCCACCCTTTACCTGATACAAACAATACATCGCGGAGATTATAAGGGGAAGCGCCGGTCTGAAAGGACCATGTTTCTCCTCCGTCTGTCGTATTAAGAATAGTGCCGTTTTCACCGACTGCCCATCCTTTCAGGGAAGAAATAAAATAAACTCCGTTAAGATTATTTGATGTGCCGCTGTTCTTTACTTCCCAGTGAGTTGTAGATACAGGAGTCTCCGTAGGGGTACCTGCCCCGGGTGTTACGGAAGGGGTCATCGTTACGGAAGGCGTTTTTGTAAGAGAAGGAGTTGTCGTTACGGAAGGAGTTTCTGTAAGAGAAGGGGTTATACTTCCCGTAGGAAGTAAGGTCGGATTTCCGGTGGGAGTTTTCACGGGAGGTATGTTGGGATCACCTGTCATTGCTATATCTATCTCTATATCAGTAAGATTACCCGGCCTGATCGTTACAGCTCTGGTAACCCCTGAAGGAGTTATTGCAACAAGTGTTATTTCATCCATCGAAGGAATACCCCTTATTTCAAAATATCCTTCTTCATCGGTAACGGAATAAAGATTGGTTTCTTTAGCCTTAACAGTGGCGAGGGCTACAGGTGTATTATTATATGTTACATGACCTTTTATGTTTACCACTTTTTCCATTACAGTAACAGTAACACTGGCCGTATAAGAGCCAGAAACAGCTGTTATTTTATAAATACCTGATTTTGTAGTACGGAAAAAACCTTTATCGACAGTCCCTTCAGGGTTATCAACAGACCATGTGGCAGAAGGCTTTATGGTAATACCATTCGGGTCTGTCCCATACGTTTCAAAATAAAAATCTGCCTGAGGAACCTCCAGTAATCCCTTTCTCAGAGATAATGTAACAGGTTCGTGAGGGACTATTTTAAAATCGGTAAAAGCCCTGGTCTGGGAACCTTCTTCACTTATTACTACTTCCTGAGATATATAAGTCCAGCCGGGATCTTCCATTCGCAACAATTTGACGCCTACAGGAACATTTTTAAAATTAAAAGAGCCGTCAGCCCCTGTTGTTGTAGTTCCAACATCTTCAAGGATAACCTGTACACCTTCTCTGGGTTTATATCCTTCAGGAATAATGCCGGGAGGAACCATAATCATACCTGATTGTTTATTCTCTCCACCGGCAGCTACAATTACAGCAGGTACAAGTACGACACCCGTAAGTGAACCAAAAGCTGCCTGGACAATTGCAGAAATAAGAAGGCCACATCCTGGCAGAAGAATTACCATAGTTAGAACGGATAAAAACAATGATTTTTTATACACCTTTGAACCTCCATATCTACGTGATGCGTGGTCAGTGGTAATCGTAACACGTAACGCGTGACGCGTAACGGGTGGTTCGTGACGCGTGATGCATATTTAATCCCGGGGAGTTTAATTAAACGCCCCTGCCCACATCTCACATCTCACTTTTCACTTTTCACTCTTTCCTACAAACACAAAAGGTGCCCAGAAAAAAGGATGTCTGTAAGAAACAGATTCACCATATAATTTATCACTTTCTTTCATAAGCTCAAGTTTTGCCTGACGTAAAGCTTCTGCTTTATTCATGCCGGAAAGTAATTTTTTATAAAAAATTTCCATCAACCTGGCTGTAGATGAACTGTCTACACTCCAGAGGCTTACCACTATCGACGGAGTTCCTGCATACATAAAAGACCTTGTAAGTCCTACGACACCTTCTCCCGATCTTATTTTGCCAAGGCCTGTTTCACAGGCACTTAAAACTACCAGTTCGGCATTTATATCAAGGTTTAACACCTCTGATGCTTTCAGGAAACCATCTTCGGAAGAACGGGAATTCATGGAAAAAGCAAGGCTCGATTCCATTGGATTTCGTTCATTTACAAGACCATGAGTGGCCAGAAGAAGATATTTGTATGAAGAACATTCGCTTTTAAATTTTTCTTCAGTCGCCTCTTTTCTTATATAAATATCGCCTGAATTTTTAAACATTTCACGGATATTTTTCACTTCAGTCTCTGTACCGGGAAGGGGTCTGAGAGAATAACCCTGTAATCTTATAATACCAGTACTGAGTACTTCATCAAGTGATGTTTCTCCAGTATTTTCAAAGGAAGGATTGCCGAAACCGAGATATTCTCTGGAAATTTTCTTATTTGCCCTTCCGAGAGCCGGATCCAGGACACTGGCAGAAGGAACATAGTCTATATTATAATCTTCTATTAAAAATTTAGCTGCCGAAAAATTTGAAAAAATTAAATTACTCTTGTTCGGAGTTTTTATTTCCGATACTAAAACTTCAAAGGGAAGATAGTAAAGAATGCCATCAGGAACAATGATAAGTTCTGAATTTTTCGGGAAAGATACTTTCTGAACCAGCGGTTTAAACAGAATATTATAAAGTTCATGAAGATTATTTAAATCCACAGAAGAGAGAATCTCTTTAAAACTCGCGTTATTAATAGTGGTCTCATTCTTTAATCTCGTAAAAGGTTTTCTGAAAGCCTCAATTTTATCTGTAACATCTTTTCCTGATACAGGTATTTCTACTAAAGAAAAATCGCTTTTTGATATGACCCATACATTTATTTTTTCATTCTCTATAAAATATTCCAGTATATACTGATTTTCTTTCAATACTTTATTTTGTATCTCTTCAAGAGTGAGGGATTTTTTTATACCGGTAAGGTATGAATAAGACGGGCTGGATAGAGACAGTTCTTTCCTGACAGAATCCAGTTTTTTTCCTGTACTGTCCAGTTTTTCTTTCAGTTCTCTGACTCTTTCACTGTCAGGGCTAGATCTGGAATTTTCTTCCTGAAGGGATTTTTCCAGATAATTTATTTCAGCCTGTAAATTTCTGTCTCCCTCCAGAAGTGCCGGCTCTGCACCTTTTTTAATATCCACTCCGGCCATTACAAGAGAATCCAGCAATGCTCTTGCCCTGGACATTTCAAGATAATTAAAAGCATCAGGACTTTTTCCCTTTTTAAGGAAAAAATCTATTACCTTTCTGTATACAGGCATTACCTTCTCTGAAAAGGATTCTTTCAGGTTTTCAGATGTTATCTCTCCTCTTAATTTTTCCAGTTCCGTTACGGAATTTATGTAATACTGTGCTGCCAGTTCAGAGTCGCCTCTTATGTCATACATATCTCCAAGCTTCTGATCTGTTTTAATAACACCCCATCTGTTGCCTGCCTGTCTGTAAAAAGCGAGACAGTCCGTATAAATTTTCATGGCCATGTCCGGCCTGGCAAGAAGCCGGTATATATCTGCCATATTAAAAAGAGCATCCGTTTCTCTGCCTTTATCTCCACCTTCTTTTGAAAGTTCCACCACACGTTTATATGCTGCAAAAGAGTTCTTTAAATCATTGTTCAAGAAATGGACTCCCGCAAGTTCACAGGTGGCAAGTTTTTCTTTATTTTTATCTTCATTTTCCTGAGCATTATGAACGGCATCCTGATAGAATTTAATAGATTCTTTATACAATGCATATTTGCTGTATATGTAACCGATTTTCATAAGAACAGGATAAGTAATAGAAGGATCTTTTACTGCAATATCTAAAGCTTCCTGCATTTTCTCGCTACCAAATTTATTTTTACCTGTAATAAAATAATCTTCTCCTATTTTACAGAGAGTCACTGTTCTATTATATGCATCACCTGCTTTATTAAAAGAATCTATGGCACGCCTGTGATATTTAAGAGCTTCTTCATAAGCACCAAGATCATAATATAAATCTCCTATATAGGAAAAACAGACCCCTTCTTTATCTGTTAATCCTTTGTATATGTTCAGAGCTTCTTCATAGGATTTTATGCCTGCCTGATAGTTTCCGCGGGAAAGAAAGACCTGTCCCATGGAAAGAAGGGTTTCTCCGGTTAGATCTTTATCAGAAAGTCCTTTAAATATCTCTAAAGCTCTATCATAGGAAGCAATGGCAGTTTCATAAAGACCGAGAGTGTAATATACATCTCCCAGTCTGAGATTACACGTACCTTCTCCTCTCAGGTCCTTATTATTTTTACAGATAGTCAGAGCTTTATTAAATTCTTCCTGTGCTTTATCCAGTTTACCGTTTTTATAATAATCCATGCCGGATTTCATAAGATTATCTGCATGTTCTTCTGCCATAACAGATGAAAAAAGGAACAAACATAACAGGGCCATAACAGAGATTATTTTATACATAAATACTCCTCCTTAGAATCGTGACGCGTAACGCGTGACGCGTGACGCGAAGTAAGAACTGCAATCACAGACTCTTCCCTCTCACAGTATAAAGACAGTCTCTAAAACCGTAAAAATAGACTCCTTCTATTTTTTCCCCGATTTTATTCATAGCCTGTAATTCCACATATGGATAAACTGTATCGCTGACCTGGCCGTCACACACAGTTTCTCCTGTTTCCTTGTTTAAGACATAGAAAGCTTCACCGCACTGAAGGCCGAGTAATTTACCGGATCTGGAATTTATCGTATTCTTTTTATTAAAAAATTCTTCGTCATCATAATAAATTCCGCCTCCGTAAGGAGGAGCAATAAAGATTATTTCATCCTGAAACTCTCTGTTCCATATTTCTTTTCCTGTTTTTACATTGAAAGCAAGAATATGTTTTTTCGAAACAAGATAAACATGTTCAGAATCTCCCACGGCACGGACAAATTCATCTTCAAAAACTTTTTCTGAAATTATGTTATGAGATAAAGGGTCTATACATAGATACCCCTTTTTACCTCCGATAAAAATCATGGTTTCTTCATCTTTAATTTTTCCGAGAGTCTTGATAACATTATAAGGATCTATAACAGGTTCATATTTTTTAAGATATACCGGTTGCAGGAAATCGGATTTTCTCCAGTATTCTTTACCTGTAACAGGGTCAACTGCATAAATATTCCTGTCATCCAGTATATAAAAAGCACCTTTTATAAGCAGTGTTTCCTTTATATCTTCCTGTGTTTTAAGAGTCCATTTGATTTTACCCGTTAAAGGATTTATGGCAAATAATTCTCTTTTATCGGAAACACAGTAAAGTATATCTCCAGGGTTAAAATAAACAGGAGAAGAGAACTTTTTTTCATTTTTCCATACAATCTTACCTGTTTCTCTGGTTAAAACAGTTACGGAAGATTCATCGTAGGTATAGATGAGATTATCTGAAAGATGATTTAATCTCGGTGCGGTAAAAATTTTATCAGATTTATATTTCCATATAATACTTCCGCTGTCTTCATTCAGAGCAGAAACACTTTTTTCACTATCAAAAAGATATATTATTTTTTCCGTATCCTTTTCAGATCGTTCAATTTTTACGATAGCTCCGTCAAGTTTTACCGACCAGACCTCTTTCCCTGTTTTACTGTCGATTTTATAGAAATATCCGTCACTGTCGGAGGAATAGATAAAACCTTCTCTCTGATAGAAAATACCACCTTCAACACCATTGCCTTTCATTTTAAATTCCCATATAAACGTTCCTTCTTTCATATCTACCGCATAAAGGCTGGCTTCCGTAGAATAGAGATAACATATTTCATCTATAAAATTATCGTAAATAATACCGTAAAAGGCAGGGTCATAGCCATCTGCCGGTTCTTTTAATCTCCAGAGTTCCTTACCTGTTTTGAGATCGAGACCGAAGAAAATACCGCTTGCTTTCACAACCTTCATGGGAACCCACATATCAGGCCTTATGTTATAACCGTTCAGATATAATCTGTCACCGTATATTGTATAATCAGGTTCCGTAAAGCGCAGTTTTCTCGTAAAAAATCCCCAGTCTATATTGAAATCTTTATATATACAGATCTGTGTATCGAAGCCCCATTTTTTCTTTCCCTTATTATCAAATAAATACAGGAGGCTTCTGTCACCGCCTCCGACCCAGAAAGGCCTGTCTCCGCCTGAAACATTGCCGAAATAGGGGTTTCCGTAGGATGTAAACAAATAAGAATCACCTGTTATATAAAGAGATAATGGCTCTATATTCCAGAGGTAATGCTCTCCCCCTTCTGTTATAAGGGTTTTAGCTGTAAGTTCACAGAATGGACTGTCCAGAAATGATAAATCCCTTTTATCCAGTCTGTTTATCTCACTGGTAATGACATCTCCCTCTTTCAATGTAATTCCGGGAAGAATTTCCTTCACTTCTGCAGCAGACTCTTCCCTGCCAGTATCAAGAAGATTTAATCTGGCAACAGGAATATTCTGCCTCTCTACTGTAAATTCTTTACCTTTATCATTTTTGATGGAAAGACCGTCTTTTTCTCCTATATTGACTTTCACTTTTTTCCCTGACTCCAGTATCTGAAGGACAGTTCCTTTTATATTCCCGACATCTGCGGGATGGGCTTCTTCGAACTTTTCTTCGTCACTTTCCTGTTTTGTTTTTTCAGAGGAAAAACATACAGACATGGCAGATAGAATAATCAAAAACATAAGAATTAACATTTTACTTTTTTCTATCATAATAACCACACCTCTTATTTTTTATATTTTTTATATAACAGAAGCTTTTACCAGGTACTAAGTACCGCTACAGGTAAATTAGTAACCATTTATCAGCTTCTGCCTGACAGGCTCTTACGAAGAAAAATAATTTGCCTTATTTAATTTGTTTTACAGACAATAAATTAACCCATGGTTAATTTCTAATACTATAGAAAAAACTAATTTTTCTTCTCCAGAGCCCGCCAGGCAGAAGCTTTTTACGGATACCCTTTTACCTGTTACGGTACTAAGCTCGTTACCACCACCATTATAATATCCGCCGCCTTCATATACGGCGCCTTCATCGGTACCGGTATTTTTCCGGGAGAAAAGATAAATCTCTCTCGAAAAATTTTACCTTAATCTTCAGCTTTTCCTGATCTTTCTTTAATGTTTCTATCTGTTTACCGAGTTTTTCTTCTGTTTCTTTCTTATCTTTTTCTTCGAGAGCCAATTTTTCATTAAGCTTATCATTTGCAATTTTAGTTGGATATATACGGTATTTACATGAGCTTTTCATACTTATCTTCTCCTCTATATATTATAACAGAAAAGAGCTTGTATTTATAGCTTTGAACATAAT
>JAKPQU010000373.1 GCA_029555925.1 Bacillota bacterium | reverse complement strand
TGACCGAAACGGTCATGACTGTCAGTGAAGTTTATACGTCAAATATGACCTGACATGTCCATACTCCGCCATTCTGTTCCACTTTCAACCCATGGTAAGTTGCAGCTTTGAGGCATGATTTAAAGGTATGTTTCTCTCTGTTCATTTTTTCACCCATTACCCTGCCTTTCAGCACGGGAGGTTCCAGTGTATTTATTTCGAATTTTACCAGAAAAACATGTTCCGTATCCTGGATGAATATGAGTTCATTAAGCCATGCTACAAGTAATTCTTCAATTTCATCCCTGGAAATTTCTATATTAAATTCTTCTTCTGCACTGACAGTGTGAGGATCTGTAGAAAGACAGGAAAAAGCCTCTGAAGCATTCAGAAACAACCTGGAAAGAGTCATCCCTGTGGCTCTTATGCCCTGGTCTGCCGTGTGTTCAAAGATTTCAAAATTCATAACAATAACTCCTGTATAAAAAATACGGTTACAACGAATGATGGAGATAATCCACCCGTCACAGGCTTATTATTATATTATCATAAAATATATTATTAAGAAAGACTTGAATAATAATTAATTATATCTTATGATAGATTATATTAGGGAAGCAGAGCTGTAAAAAATTATGAAAGGAGAATTATTTATGAATAGAAAAATTGTAGTGTCTTTTTTTGTATTAATGTTATCTGTACTTCTATCAACATCTCTGATAGACGCTCAAATACCTTCTTCCGGTAAACCTGTAGTGCTCGACAAGGAAAGGTATGTATTTGAAAAGGGAAAAGATATATCTTTTTCTTTTATCGTTCCTGCCGAATGGACTGTAGATGAAAGCGGAGAAGCAGGAGCACCTCTTTTCCTGTATGGCCCGAAAGACGGGAATTTTACTATTAATATCAATGCTACAATACAGCAGGTAGGAAGTATGCCTTTTAAGGATTATGTTGTTCAGGCCTTCAGTACCAGACCCGATGTGGTCAAAGATATGACAATAGTATCTGAAGATAATCTGGTTATAGATGACCATCAGGCCTATCAGGCAGTAATAGATTATACATTCAATATTGACGGAAAAACACTTTCTACAAGAACCATGCAGACACTTATGATAGACAGGGGATACGGATATATATTTACCGGTTCTGCAACAAAAGACACCTTCGGCAAATATAAGCAAATCTTTAAGGATTTTACAGATTCTATTAAGTTTAAGTAATTATATCATAGGCGTAACGCGTCACGCGTCACGCGTTACGCGTTACGAATCTTTACGTTTCCCTTCACCCTGTTCATGGCGCTGTATAATATATTCCCTGCTGAAGTTCTGTAGCTTCATTATTTATGGTTCTGAATTTTACCGGCAACGTCTGTCTCGTATAGCCATCAGATGCTTTATATACGCCGAAATGAAGATGCGGAGCAGTAGAGTAGCCTGTACTGCCTGCAAATCCTATAAGATCACCTGCTTTTACTTCCTGTCCCGGCACGACATAAATTCCATTTTTCTTGAAGTGGAAATACTCACCTATCGTTCTGTCATAATGCCTTATTAAAATATAATTTGCCTAATTCAGCCATCTTATTTTTAATATAAAATTCAACAGAGCTATCGCTTTTTTCGGTCCTTATACTATTTAGCTTTAGACATAGTAGTCTGCCTGCCTGGTGTTCCGGAGAAAAAAATATCACGGCAGCACAGGTATATTTTATTGAATTTTAATGTAAAGTAGCATGATATAAGCTGTAACTGTTATAAACGTTCCAGTTTAGATTTTTTTCGGAGGAGCATCAGGCAGGCAGACGGTATTTACCTGTTATTCAAATTGTTCAGTTTG
>JAKPQU010000359.1 GCA_029555925.1 Bacillota bacterium | reverse complement strand
TTTTAATAGTTTCATATAAATTTGCATTGTTTACTGCTATGCCTATGTAATTCCCGAACATATCAAGCAGGTTCATGTCTTCTCTGGAAAATTTCCCTTCCTGATAGCTTCCTACCTGCATTATTCCGACTATTTCATGTTTGGATTTCAGAGGAACTGTTACGAGAGACTTGAGACTTCCTTTTTTCAGCATTGCTCCTGTAAGGCTCATAGGGTCAGATATATCGCCTGCTCTTATGGATTTCCCGTGAGCTATTGCCTCTCCTCTACTTCCTGTATCGGATTTTATAAATCTCTTTTTTATATCATCCATGAGTTCCTGTGACATACCGCTGAAGGCCACAGGATTTAGCCTGTTACTCTTTTTATCCGTAATCAATATAAGACCTGTTTCCGACCCTGTAACTTCCAGAATCTTATCCAGTGTATCCTGTAATATTTTTTCCAGTTCCAGAGATTGATTGACTTCTTTTGCAATTTCATTGATAACCTTATTTATGGCCAGACTGTGTTCAAGTGATTTTATCTTCTCTTCATATTCCGTTTTCATTTTATCCATGAAATTGGCCACATCTTTTACCGTACCGTCGAGTTTTTCTTCCGATTTTTTTGCTTCGATAATCTTGCTCAGCATATCTCTGGAACTATCTACATTGTCTTTTAATTTCTTGAAATCGCTGTGGTATTTATAGGCAAGACATGCAGTCGTAAGAAAAGCCAGCGGGAGAAGTACATAAACAAGAATAAAGATTATAAACATAATATCCCTTTATTTAAAAATAATGTAATTTCTGATTAAATATATGATATTACAAATTATAGTTAAGAAGTAGTGAAAAGTGAAAAGTGAAAAGTGAAAAGTGAAAAGAATAAGATAGCACCCACTATTCACTTTTCACTCTAATTATATTCTTAAAATGAAAAGAGGTCAATAAAAAGATTTTTTTATCGTTTGCAAAGGGACGCTGTGTGTCCTGCAACTCTTTTGTGCCGTCAAAGCTGAGCATTACACTTATATTCCCGATTATAGTGTGAAGTTATAAAGAGCTTATGAAGAATTTGTAAGGATTATGTGAAAAACATAATTGCTCCATGATGACCCAAGATTGCCGGTGATGCCGGTTACTGAACTTTTATTTTTATTCTGAACTTTTCAAATTTTTATTCGTATATATATTATATGAGTTATGGTAAAATAATTATAGTGTATTTCATAACTTATTAGAATTTAAGTCGTCGTGACGCGTAACGCGTGACGCGTGACGGGTTTAATTCCTGCGCATCACGCATTACGCTTTACGCATTACGAGGTCATTATTTATGGATAGTTATGAAACT
>JAKPQU010000234.1 GCA_029555925.1 Bacillota bacterium | reverse complement strand
ACAATAAATTAACCACTGGTTAATTTCTAATACTATAGAAAAAACTAATTTTTCTTCTCCAGAGCCCGCCAGGCAGAAGCTTTTTACGGATACCCTTTTACCTGTTACGGTACTTAGTTCCTTTTTATATTGATAATAATTCTTCTGGTCAGTATAATTTATTATAGAAATATGATAAAATATAGGAGTAATTATCAATATTCAGGGTAAAATTATGTAAGGAATATATTGCATCCCGTCACGCGTTACCCGTTACGCGTTACTATTATAATAAAGAGGATATCATTAATGGAAGAAAAAGCAAAAGGTACAATACTTGTAATTGATGACTCCAGCGCTATAGTATTACTTATTTCTACCATACTCAGAGAAGAAAAGTATGATGTAATTACTGCATTTACAGGAGAAGAAGGGGTGGATAAAGCCACCGAACATAAACCTGATCTCATTATACTCGATGTTATGATGCCCGGTATGGACGGTTTTAAAACATGTGTCAGACTGAAAGCAGACCCTGTGACAAAAGATATACCTGTCATTATAGTTACCGCAGTAAATGATACACCTAGCAAGGTTTCCGGTCTTAAGGCAGGCGCATCTGATTATCTGACAAAACCCTTTAATGCTCATGAATTACTTGCAAGAGTCGGTTCTCAGATGCGTATAAAAATACTTCATGATGAATTGAAAGCCAGCAACAGCCGGCTTACTGTGGCTTATACAGAGTTGAAGGAAACCCAGGCTCAGATGGTGCAGATGGCAAAACTGTCGGCTCTGGGAGAAATGATAGCAGGTATAGCTCATGAATTGAATAATCCTCTTACAGGCATAATAGGTTATACGGAACTATTACTCTCAAGCCAGGAAACGAATAAGTTTCGTAATAAACTTGAAAAAATTCATAAACAGGCAGAAAGATGCAGAAAAATAATACATAACCTTCTGAGTTTTTCCAAAGAACAGGCGCCGGAAAAAGCTATGTGTTCCGTAAATGATATGATTGTTCAGGTTCTGGATTTAGTAAGATATCAGCTTACTTCTGACGGAATCATTGTAAACACTGATTTTGATGAAAATATACCTGCTATGATGCTGGACAGAAATCAGATACAGCAGGTATTTTTTAATATAATTAATAATGCCCATCAGGCTATGAAACAGGTAGACAGAGACAGAACACTTACTGTTACAACGTCTATGGATAAGAATAAGGTCTGTATTGATATAGAAGATACAGGAACCGGTATATCGCCTGAACATATGGATAAAATTTTTGATCCTTTCTTCAGTACCAAAAATGTAGGAGAAGGTGCAGGTCTCGGATTGAGTATATGTTACGGTATCGTTAAAAAACATGCCGGCCATATAAAGGTCAAAAGTGTTGTTGATAAAGGGAGCACCTTTACCGTAGAGTTACCTTTGTCGCAACAAAATGAGTATTCTCAGCAGGATAAAGAGAATGTAAAAGTTTATATAAAAAAGTCTGTTCTGGTTATTGATGATGAGGAAGTAATCAGAGAGGTTGTCTGTAATGCTATTGAAAATCTCGGCCATCATGCAGATGGTTTCGGTGAAGTACAAAATGCCCTTGAAGCCATAGAAAAGAAACATTATGACTTGATCTTATCTGATATAAAAATGCCTGACATAGACGGAAAAGGACTGTATGAATTTCTCAAAGAGAAAAATTCCGTTCTTGCCGAAAAACTTCTCTTTATGAGTGGAGATACTATGGGCCTGAAAGATGAATTTCTACAGCAATTTAAAGACAGGATTATAGACAAACCATTTTCAATAGCCAGATTACAGGACAGAATAAATGAATTTTTTTCTAAATCTTTATAACATAGATGCAGCATTTATCATTGGAAAAAAGGGTTTGTATCTATTTCTCCTTTAACGGTAGTTCCGGGGCCATGTCCTGGATATACTGATGTAGAGCCCGGGAGAGAAAAGATTTTTGTCTTTACACTGTCTATAAGAGTTTCGTAATTACCTCCCGGTAAATCTGTTCTTCCTATAGAACCTGCAAATAAAAGATCGCCTACAAATACTTTATCTCCTGCGTAATAGGATACTCCTCCTGGAGAATGACCCGGTGTATGTATTATTTTGATTGTATAGTTCCCCATTTTTATTTCTTCTCCGTCTTCGAGCAATCTGTCTGCAGGCGGCACTTGATCTATATTGAATCCAAAAAACAGAGCATGGTTTGCCCCTTCTTTAAGCATTACTTCATCATTTTTATGAATACATACAGGGCTATCAATAAGTTCCTTTAATTTTTTTAATCCTCCCGTATGATCAAAATGTCCATGAGTAATTAAGATCCATTTGACTTTTAAATTTAATCTATCAATAGAATTTTTTATTTTCTCCGCATGTCCTCCCGGGTCTATAACAACAGCTTCTTTTGTTTCTTCACAACCGAGTATATAGCAATTCACATCAAGAGGACCTACATGTAACTCTTCAAATAACATAAGCTGTAATCTCCGTAAAAAATTCTCTCTGAATGTCGTATGAAATAACCGTTAAAACAGGGATTTACAAATTTTATTTGTATCTATAGGTAATTCTCCCTCTGGTGAGATCATAAGGTGAAAGTTCTACTTTAACCATATCTCCGGGAAGGATACGTATGAAATGCATCCTTATTTTTCCTGATACATGGGCAAGAACCTGGTGTCCGTTTTCCAGTTCTATTTTAAACATTGCATTTGGCAGGGCTTCCATTACTTTCCCTTCCACTTCAATTGCTTCTTCTTTTGCCATAAATACCTCCTTAAATACAGGTCATTAAAGATTGTAGAGTGATTATATCCTTTATAAAAGGTAAAGTCAATAGACCTGTGAGAAGTAACATTTAAAAGTAATTACTGAGATAAGCATAAATAATAAATAAATGCTCTCGTGACGCGTAACGCGTAACGCGCAATGTCATTAAGTTAAGAAAAAAGATTTTATAAATTAATATTACCCTTATGGAATAACGTCTTATTTCCCTCCCTTGAGGGAGGGATTAAGGGAGGGTGTCTTTTAAGTTCATAAT
>JAKPQU010000233.1 GCA_029555925.1 Bacillota bacterium | reverse complement strand
TACCGGGTAAATTTTAAAGTTCTAAATGAATATTCCCATATATTACTGAAATTAGTGAGATAAACATATACTTCTCGTATGCGTAACGCGTAACGCGTGACGGGAAGGAAAACTTTTATTATATGCTTATGCTCAGGTCAGTAAAGGAGTGAAAAGAAATAGGTTATTTCTCACTATTCACTACTCACTTCTCACTCCTTTAATACTATGACAAAATACATAAAAAGGAAAAATCCATAATTTATAGAATATTAACTGTAAATTTTACGCGTCACGCATCACGCGTCACAACATAATACGCGTTGCGAAGGTGAACATAAATGTCTATATTTAAACCTAAAGATGATCTTTTCTTTGATTTATTTGATAAGCAGGCACAGTTAAATGTTGAAGCTACAGGTGTAATGAAAGAATTACTTGTGAATTTTCCTGATTTAAAAAGAGTGGATACTCTGAAGGAAATAGGGGATAAAGGGAATCAGCTCAGAGCAGATGTTGCAGAGGCTCTTGAAAAATCTTTTGTAACTCCTTTTGATCCCGAGGATATTCATTCCATCAGTATTTATCTGGACAAGGTTCTGGGTCGTCTTTATTCTGCTGCTCTGCGTATGAAACTTTATAAAGTTGAACTTACGGGAGTATTTAAAGATTATAATCTTCAACTGGTAGATGTTATGCTTGCTTCTACCGAAGAAATAACTCAGGGTATAAAATTACTAAGAAATAAAGACAATGCTCTTGACTTTGTTCATAAGGTAAAGACACTGGAGCAGGAAGGTGATATCATACAGAGAGAAGCTACTGCATCTCTCTTTGATGGTTCTGTAAGTGCAATAGAAATTATAAAATGGAAAGAAATCTATGAACAGATGGAAGCTGTTATAGATCTCTGTGAAGATATATCACTCCTTATAGATAATGTTATAATAAAACATGCTTAGTACCGTAACAGGTAAAAGGATATCCATAAAAAGCTTCTGCCTGGCGGGCTCTGGAGAAGAAAAATTAGTTTTTTCTATAGTATTAAAAATTAAATAAGGGCTAATTTATTGT
>JAKPQU010000353.1 GCA_029555925.1 Bacillota bacterium | reverse complement strand
TCTCCATGATATCGGGAAATTTTATCAGAGAACGAGACAGAATCCTTTAAAATATAACGATATTGAAGAAGATATTTACGGATACGGAGGTGCTCATGGGAAATGGGGGGCTTCCTTTGTAGAGGAATATATTCCTCCGGTCTTCAGAGATGATAATTTAATTAACTGTATTTTAAAACACCATAAGCCGATGAAGGTTCTGGAAACATATGTACACCGTGCAGACTGCCTGTCTGCAGGTATGGACAGGACAAAAGCGGAAGAAAAAGGAGATCCTTACACAACACCTCTTTACTGTTTACTTGAGAACATATCTATTAAAGACAGAGGGAAAGGAAGTAAATATTCCCATAAACTTCAAAAACTCTCTCTGGAAAAAGATAAAATATTTCCTGTGGAGACCGGTAAAAATATTATAGACAGCAGCAGTTATAATAATCTCTGGAATAAATTTACGGAAGATATAGAGAAAATTATAAAAAAGGATAATTTCAGCGATTATTTCTTTACTTTATATTATATAATGGAGAAATATACCTGGTCTATTCCGGGAGCAGTCTATGTGAGTATCCCCGACATACCTCTTTTTCATCATCTAAAAACAACTGCAGCCATCGCCACATGTCTTTATGATACGGAAGGAAAAGAAGAATTTATTCTTTTAGAAGGTGATATTTCTGGCATTCAGGATTTTATCTATCAGATAAATTCCCCGCAGGACGGTATGAAAGATACGGCAAAAAGACTGAGAGGAAGATCTTTTTATCTGTCTCTCATGAATGAAACTTTTGGAGATTACTGCCTTAATGCATTACATATTACTGTCGTAAATAAACTCTGGAGCGGAGGAGGACATTTTGCCATACTGGCACCTTCTACGGAAGAGAATAAAAGGAACATAGAAGAAATAGAAGATAAAATAAATGATTTTCTGTTTAAGAATTACCAGGGCGATCTGAGTTTTATACTGGGAAGTGTAAAATTTTCCTCAGATAAACTGAAAGATTTTTCCTCTGTCCTGAAGGAAATGGGAAAAGTTCTGGACAGGAAAAAGAAAGAGAAATTTTTCAGGCAGATTACAGAAGAAGATTTAATTTTTCCGTTAAAAAAACAGGTATGCCCGATATGCGGGAATGATTATGAGGAAATATCAGATATATGTTCTCTCTGTGAAGATCATAAAGAACTGGGTGAAAAACTTCCAAAATATAAATATATTTATAAGATTAATTCCACTGAGCCTGTTAATTCTATTATAAAATTTGAAGATTTCTACAGTTACTGGGATTTTAAACCTGAAGGTAAACTTGTAACACGATATTCTATAAACAATACGGATTTTCTTGAAAAACCGGACAATGTTCACAGGGCAGGTTTTATCTTTACAGGCAATCATGTCCCCCTGACAGAATACGATACCATTAAAACCTTTGATGAACTGTCAGAATCTTCGGAAGGAGCAAATTTCCTGGGAGTTCTCAGAATGGATGTGGATAATCTCGGTATGCTCTTTACTCTCGGTCTCGGCGAAGACAGGCCGGATGATGTATCTCAGCCCAGGAAATCCATATCCAGAATAGCTTCTATGAGTTTTTCACTGGATATGTTCTTTTCCGGCTATTTGAATAAAATCTGTGAAGATTTTGAAAATCTCTATATTACCTATTCAGGAGGGGATGATCTCTTTATTACAGGGGCATGGAATGAGATTTTAGATGCGGCAAAAAGGATCAATGATGAGTTTTATTGCTATACGGGTAAAAACCCGGAACTTCATGCATCGGGCGGGATATATCTCTGTAAAGGGAAATATCCTATAAAAAGAGCTGCAGAACATGCCGCAGATGCTCTTGAGGATGCAAAAAAAGAGACAGGTAAAAACAGCCTTAATATTTTTACCTGTAATGTTTCATGGTATAGAATAAATGAAGTTTACAGTTTTGCGGAAAAACTTCTCACTTATCTGGAAGATAATAAAATAACCAGGACATTTATATATAACACTTTACACCTTTATAAAAAAGACAGGAATTTATCCATACCTCTTATGGGTAAATTTCTCTATTCATTGAAAAGGAATATAAAAGATGAAGCTGTTCAGCAGGAATTAAAAGACATATTCGGTTCTCTGTGGACCTTTACTCCCGTCTGGGCAGGGATAAGTATGTTGAAAACAAGAAAATAAGGAGGAATGATAATGGCACAGCAAGTCCAACAGAAAGGGAAACCATGGGATAAAATTAAAGAACCGGTAAATAAAGATGTGTTGAATAATTTTATAAAAACAATAGACGAGAAAAACTTTCTGGATGATGAAATTTTGAAGTCTTCGCAAAAGCTTGGAAAATTCTTTGCAGATATTGGAATAGCCAATACACCTTTCAGAAAATTCTTCAATCAATTCAGAATATTATCAGGTAAATCTGTTGCAGATTTAAAGATTCAGTTAAGGATTCTCCAGTCTCAGATAGCTTATTCGGTAGGAAGAGCGGAAGCGGGACATGGTTCTGAAACACTGAAAAAAGAATTTAAAGAATTACTGGATAAATGTATCAATAAGATAATCGCCAGCCATAATGAAAAAGAATATGCTAATTTCATGAAATTTTTCGAATCCCTTTATGCATACTTTTATTATTACTGTCCAAATAAAAAAAGTTAGGAGGTTTACTTTATGAGTTATAAATTTATCGGAAACGTTATCATATCAGGCATTATAGAATGTATGACAGGACTTCACATAGGTGCAACAGACGAGGCCTATCAGATAGGAGGGATGGATAATCCTGTAATAAAAGATCCTTTAACAGGTTATCCCTATATCCCCGGCTCAAGTCTTAAAGGAAAACTGAGAACCATAATGGAATGGACAAAAGATAAAATAGATATGAGTAAACCCGGTGGTATTCACGAATGTCAGGAAAGGAACTGTCCTGTATGTAGAATATTCGGCACAGGGGCAGATAATTCTGATAAAAGAAAAACAGGCCCTACAAGAATCCTGGTAAGAGACTCCTTCCCTACCGAAAAAACAATAAAGAAATTTGATATATTAAAAGAACAGAAAGGAGTGGCTGCCGAGATAAAAACTGAGGTAAATATTAACAGGATAACATCAAAACCTATATCGGGCCCCCGTTCTCTGGAGAGAATACCAAAGGGGGCAGAGTTCAATTTTGAAATGATCTATTCTGTATATGATATAGATGATAAAGGCTCTGTAGATGTGGAAAATTTGAAAGATCTCATTACAGTGCTGAAATTAATGGAAGAATCTGCCCTCGGCGGCGGAGGCTCACGTGGTGCAGGAAGGATAAAATTTAAACTCCATAAAGAGATAGAAATAAAAAAAGTAGCAGACTATGAGAAACCTTCTGTACGGGGCGAAAAAACCGAACCGGACGATCTTCAGTCAATAAAATCGGAAGATATAGTAAAAACTATAAAAGCAAAACTGAATATAAATTAAGGAGATGGAGGAACATGATTGTAAAGCTAAAACCTTTATCTCTCTTTAAAGGTTCGACTCTTCCCCGGTCAGATACAATATTCGGAGGCATATGCTGGGGGCTTTCCATACTTTACAGCGAAAATCTGTTAGTAGAAATTCTGCAGAATTTCAGAGACAGAAAACCTCCCTTTCTTATTTCTTCCGCTTTTCCCTGGAAAAGAGATACTTATTTCCTTCCGAAACCTCTTACAGGCAGTATAGACCCGGGAAATTCTCCTGAAGAAATAAAAAGAGCAAAGGCTCTGAAGAAGATTCAATATATTTCGTCAGGTCTTTTCAACAGACTCATAAATAGCGAACCATATGAGAAGATATACGGAAATATAAAAGAAGAGGATTATTTAAAAAAATTAAAATTCGAAGATATTCCTCATAATACCATAAACAGACTGTCAGATAATTCGGAACATATCTTCTATTCACAGGAAGGATTCTTACAGGACGGAGGTATTTATTTCTTCATTAAAATTTTCGATAAGAGTCTTGAGAAAAAATTAATTGGAGCGATTAACTGGCTTTCAGAAAGAGGCATAGGAGGAGATTCTTCAACTGGGAAAGGACATTTTACCGCAGAATTCACAGACGAATCTCTTATAAAAGAGCCTTCCTGTCCTGACAGGGCAATAAATCTTTCTCTCCTGTATCTGAATAAGGAAGATAAAGCTCTTATGAAATCGGAACGTGAAAAATGTTCCTATGAACCGGTAAAAAGAAAAGGCCGTATAGAAAGTGCCTATTCACCTTCTACGGATATATGGAAAAAGACTCTACTTATGTTAAAAGAAGGTTCTATTCTACCGGTTAAAGAGGGGTTTTACGGAGAAAATGTTATAGTAAAGGATCTGAATTATAAAGTCTGGCAATATGGCTATGGCTATATGGTAAAGGGGGCGCTGTCATGACACAGATCAGAATAGAAGCTGTCACACCGGTTTTTATAGGTAAAGGAGAGGAAATTACTCCTTTTGATTATGTACTTACAGAAGACAGATTTGCAGTTTTTGACGTGCAAAAATATTTTAAGAAGAAAGCCGGAAAGGTTGAAGAGTTTTATAGAAAGGTAAACAGCAATCCGGGAGAGTTTTCTCTGTCAGATTTTTTAAGTAGTGATAGAGCTGATAGAGACTGCTGGAAATATTCGGTAAAATCTTCTGTATTAATAAAGAAGATACTGGAAGATTCTATTAAGACAAAAAAGCCGGAAATGTCAGTTAAAAGTCATATTAAAGATGATCTAACTGGGAAACCATATATACCGGGAAGTTCTCTCAAAGGAGCTATAAGGACTGCTTTTCTTTATAATATACTCAGGAACAATAAAAATCATGTAAAAAAGCATATGGAAAAACTCATAAGAGAGGCAAAGAATGCTTCTTTTCAGGAGAAAAAATTTATAGAAAAGAAATTGAAAAATCCATCGTTCCTATCTGAGCCATTTAGAGGAATCTGTGATATAGCAAATGATGCACAGAAGGATCTATTTAAACTGCTTAATATAGCAGATAGCTCTCCGGAAGAAGACTGTCTTGAACTCAATCTTATAGACACATACAGTTTTGACAAATATAAAAATTACAGGACTGTCTATGAAACTATAAAAAAAGGAACAACTTTTCATACGTCAATAAATATTAATGAATACTTACTCCATGATAAATTCAGACACACAATTTCGTGGGATAATTCTTCGTCAATGAATATTAAAAAGCTTTTTCAGGTGATAAACTTCTTCACACTGGATATCCTTGATCATGAAATCTGGTTTTTTGAAAATCTCAAAGGTAATTTTCCTGTTAAAATTAAAGAATTTTATGAAAATTTTAATGAAGAAGTCGGAGAAGCAAAAGACAATACAGCCTACCTGTCTATAGGTCAGGGTTCAGGATGGCATAAAATGACTGCCGGTATATTACTTAAAGAATGCCTTGAGGAAGAGGATTTTAAGGAATTACGATTTGCTCTTAAGCTGGCGCCGAACCGGACAGATTTTCCTTATCCCAAATCAAGGAAACTGATTATGGGAAAACCGGGAGAAGGCATTTCACCTGTCGGATGGATAAAGATTACCGATCTGAGCGGTAAATATATAGAAAAGAAACCGGCAGAGAGAATTGTTATTGAGAAGAAACCTGCCGGGAAAGTGGAAGTAAAAAAAGGGAAAGAAGCAGCCAGGGATAAGGGAAAGGATAAACCGGTCAAACAGGCAAGCGATGAAGAGCTTGCCAGGCTCATGTCTCAGTGGAAGAGATAATTATATATAAAGGAACTGATATTATGCAAAAATATGTTCTGTTAATTTTTATTTTTCTGTTGACTGTAACTCAATTATGCCAGGCCTGCTGGTCGATAATTCCTCTTAAAGGGCTTGTTTCCGATTCGGATCTTATCGTAGTCGGCACCCTTAAAGACCTTACCTTCAAAGATAAAAAAGAAGGGCCTTTCGAAATGAAAGAATATGAAGGAAGGATTTATATAGACGAAGTCCTTGCCGGCTCTCCTGTGGCAGATAAAAAATGCACTCTCACATGGAAGTATTTCCCTGCCCTTACTCCGACAATCAGCCACCAGGATCTGGAAGGGGAAAAAGGCATATGGTTCCTTCAGAAAGAAGGAAATAAATTTATAGCAGATCATCCCGGCAGGTTTGTAGAAATGGACTGTCTGAAGAAAATAAAAGAGCTTATAAAATCACCTCTATATTCCATCTCTATAGATAATCCCGAAGATGAAAAACATATAAAAGTTACCTTCACCATTAAAACCTTTCAGGATAGCCTTGAAGTAAAAGATTTTATAAAAGTGGAGAATGGGAAACTGTTATTATACGGAGATATAAAGATTAATATTGCCGGCCCGAATGGCGAAATTTCATTTAAAGATAAGGCGGTAAAAAGAGAAAAAGGGCATATTACCGTGACAAAGAATAAGCCTTACAGGGTTCAGATTGAACCGGGTGATTATTTTAATTTTAAAGATGACGGAGCTTACGGTATCTGGTGGGGATTGACTGAAGAGGATTCTTCGGAGAGGAACAGTTTTTATAAGATGTGAATAATCAAAAAACCAGATAGTCTGAAAAGAAATTAATATTACATTTTTTGTTGCTATGAATTATAATTGTAATGAGGTGATTTTATATGAAACATAATCTGGCAGTAAAAAAAGAACAAAAATTTACTTATGAGGACTATCTGGCATGGCCGGAAGAGGAACGATGGCAAATAATAAACGGGAAAGCATATAATATGAGCCCCGCACCAAATTTAGATCATCAGGCAATTCTGGGAGAGTTACACAGACAGATTGCGAATTACTTATTAGATAAAACATGCAGAGTATTTGCCTCTCCGGTAGATATAATCTTCCCGAAATCTGATCAGGATATAAAAAAAACTGAAGATGTTGTTCAGCCTGATATAATTGTTGTCTGTGATCATAAGAAATTACATGAGAGAAAAAGATGTATCGGCGCTCCTGACCTGGTAATAGAAATATTATCTCCTTCTACAGCATACATTGATATGAGAGACAAAAGAAATTTATATGAACGTGAAGGAGTGAGAGAATACTGGATTGTTGATCCTGTTCATAAAACATTACAGGCCTGCATACTGGATGGCAGTAAATATAGATTTCCTGAAATATATTCCCGGGAAGATAAGATTAAAGTAAGCATATTACCGGAACTGGAGATTGACTTAAATCTTGTATTTAAAGAATATTTTTAATCAGTTGCTCTGAAACAACCTGAGCCTGCTAATAAACTGCCACAGATTTTATAATTAATTCTTTAGAAGGAGAACTATAATAATTAACGGCAAAAAATATTCTGTAATTTCCCTGGGCATAATAAAAACCTGTGCCGAGAGTCGGATGTGTGGCAATAGTGCAATCATATCCATGAGCATCCCATACCTGTCCGCATGTAGAGCCTACACCCACACCCTTCACAGTAGTTATCAAAGGGTTCATCACAACAATCATATCCACACAGCCCTGGTTCTTCGAGAACAAAAAATCATTCGGTTCAAAGATGGAATTATTTATGCCGGGAACTACGAGATAACTTACGATACTGCCGTTTTCCCCCCCCCCGTGGCGGCCCATCATCCCTATAGCATTCTCAGCACTCATACCGAGAGTGATAAATTTCTGAGGCGGCCAGTCACGGTAAAGTCCGTCAAAGCAAATGAAATATCTGTGGTTCCAGCCTGATGCATCTGATTGAAAATTTGTCAATATGAATAAATACAGAAAGATTGAAAATATTAACATGAACTGGAGAAAAAATCCTTTTTTCATAAATAAATAACCTCCTTCAGGGTATAAATCGTTCTCTATAAAAGATTAACATTACTGTGTGTCATGGGATGTCACAGTCATGAAAAAATTTCTAATAGTAAATAAAAAAATAATTTAAATAGTTAAAATCAAGTGTGACGCTATATGTCACAGTAATAGTATATAATTTAAAGAAATTTTATTACTTTGCAGGTTTCTGGTTAAAACGTGAAGAATGATATATAAAAAATATATAAAATTAACAGAACAGGGAAGTTATAAAAGATGAAAAGGATGCTCTTAATATTTTCCCACAGTCTTACTCCTGAACAGAAAGAAGAAGGAGAAAGAAATCTTTCTGTAAGAGAATTTGTATCTCTCCCCTCTGATCTTCAGTCCCTCTGGTCACAAATCCCTCCGGAAGGCGAAATAGAAGAAAAAGCCGGATTTTTTATTGAATGGATCAAAAATCACGCAAAAGAAGGCGATTTTGCACTTATTCAGGGAGAGTTCGGTATGACCTTTTCCCTGGTGGACTGGTGTTTGAGGGAAGGGATTGTGCCGGTTTATTCCACTACAAAGAGGGTTTATGAGCAGGCGAAAGAGGACGGGAAGATTGTGAATAGGCATGTTTTCAGGCATGTGAGGTTTCGGGAATATAAGAGGTTATAAAATTAATCACTGTCTGGATGCAGATTATAACAAATAGAAGACAGGTAAACAGATATGGAAGCAATAAAAAGTAACAGTTCATCAGAATCAGATATTGTGCAGCAGATTGCTGCACAAACAAACAATCTACCACCTGACTATGTAGATTTTTTAAAGGAGCTAAAATTACGGATAAGTTCTTCACCACTCAGGGCCAGTCTTTCTATAAACAGGGAGTTAATTCTTCTTTACCGGGATATTGGCCGGATTATATTGGAACGTCACTCTTCTCAGGGATGTGGAGCAAAGATAATTGACCGTATCGCTTCGGATCTGAGGAATGAATTCCCTGATATAAAAGGTTTTTCTCCCCGTAATTTTAAATATATGAGGAAATTTGCTTCCGTTTATACTGACAGTTCATTTGTGCAGCATCTGCTGCACAAATACCCAGGGGACATAATGTCCGTACATTAGATTGAAAGGAGAAGAGGTTATGGCAAAAAAATTACTTTCTTTTCTTGGAACTAATTATTATATCAGGACTATATATACAATTGGAGATACACAATCTACGCCACATAGATTTATTCAGGCAAGTCTTGCAGAATTAATCTGTAAAGACTGGGGAAATGAGGATTCGATACATATATTCCTTACAAAAGATGCAGAGGAAAAAAACTGGAATGATCCCCCAAAAAATTCCGAAGAAATTAAAAGGCAAAAAGAATATGACTGGGAAAATGAAAACTATAAAGGACTGAGTAAGATTTTTGACAGTTTAAATCTGCCTTTTTCCAGAGAAAAAATCACTCCAGTAAGGGTGGCAGAAGGATGGAAAGAAGAAGAAAGATGGGAAATTTTTAATAAAATTGTAGCTCAGGTAAATGATAATGATGAAATATATTTTGATATGACTCATAGTTTCCGTTATCTTCCTATGCTTGCCATTATAGCTCTTAATTATATACGTGTAGTTAAAAAGAATATTAAGATAAGAGGAATCTACTATGGAGCTTTTGAAGCACTCGGGCCGGCATATCAGGTAAAAGTTCTTCCAATAGAACAGAGAAAAGCTCCTGTAATTGACCTTATCAGCTTTGAAAATTTAATGAGATGGACTGCAGGTGTGGATCGTTTTATTGGGACAGGAGACGCTTCTATTTTAAGTGGACTTGTTAAGGAGAAGGAATTAAGTGAAGGTTCCCCTGAGAAAAGGCTGGTTGAAAATATGGAGGAATTCGGCAAAATTATGGCTACATGCCGGGGACGTAAGATAGGGGAAGGAGCAAAGGCGGTAAAAGCTTCTATTGAAGGGTTTAAGGTTTCTCTGGGAAAGGATAGAAAGCCTGGCCTGTCGCCGCTTGTTCATTTACTGGGTAAGATTGAAGATAAGATGAAGGGTTTTGCTGATGATGATATTAAGAATGGTCTGGAGGCAGTGAAATGGTGTATTGAACATAATATGACTCAGCAGGGGTATACGATACTGAGGGAGATTGTAGTTACATGGCTTGCTAAAAGACATTATGGAAATAAAAATGAAATCTATGATGAAAGACGCCGTGATACTTTCAGCAATGGTCTTTTTGTTATCAGTAAAGATATTCCAGAGGAAGAATGGAGATTAACAGAAAAAAATAAGAAAAAAGTAAGAGAGATAAAGGGCATATCAGTTATTAAAGAGATGGCAAAAAACTTTGATGAATTAGGTAGATACAGGAATGATATAGATCACAGTGGTTGCAGGAATAATCCTGTAGAGGCAAATGACTTAATAGATGTACTGGAAAAGTATTTTGAAGAGATCAAAAATCTTATCTTAAAAGAAAATTCATAAAAACAGGGAGGGGAAAAATGCATAAACTTGTTTTCGAATGTGAGACAATTACACCTATGTTCCTTGCAGGTGCAGATGGCAAAACACCGGAATTGAGAGCACCTTCTATAAAAGGGGCTTTGAGATTCTGGTGGAGAGCGATGAATGGTAATCTAAAAGAAAATCTATTAGAAAATGAAGGAAAACTTTTTGGTTGTTCAGAAGAAAAAATCGGTAGAAGTAAAATAATTGTAAAAGTCAAAGAGATAACTAAAGAAGTAAACAATAACTTTAAAGATCTTATATGGGATTATAATAGAAGGGTTCCTAAATCTGGATATGAAGGAATATCTTATCTCTTTTATTCTACCGTTATGCAACAAAGGCCATACTTTCAAAAACTAAATTTTAATATATTACTTCAATCAAGCAAAAAAGAAGATTTAAAAAAGGCAGGATATATCTTCTGGATATTTGCAATGTTTGGAGGAATTGGTACACGAGCAAGAAGAGGTGGTGGAAATTTTCAAGTTAGCTCTTTGATTGATCCAGAAAATATAATTAATGATATTTCTTTTAATACTAATCCAAAAGAAAAGATTGATATTAAATTTTATCTAGAGAGTAATTTTAAAAAAATCAAAGTCAATTTTAATTTAGGAACTGATATAGAATATGCTAATTTAGCTTCTGCAAAAGTATATTACCTTAATCCATACGACAAATGGACAATATCGTTAAATAGTCTTGGCACAAAATTTCAACAATTTAGAACTCGTAGTTCTCCAGACTATGAAAGTGTAAAAGAATATATTACAACTGGGAATATTAATAATCCTATAGAGAAAGCAATTTTAGGTTTACCTCTATCATATCGTTATAGATCTTTAGAAACTTCTGATGGAAAACCTAAATCTGCTTTGATAGAAGGTTCTAAAGAAGATTTTCAAAGAAGTGCATCTCCTATATTTTTCAGAATAATAAAATTTCAGAATAAATACTATCCTGTAATATTAATATTTGATAAAAAATTACTTCCAGATGATGTAAAACTAAAAATAAAAGAAAATACTTCTAAAACAAAGGATAGAAAACAAAGACCGACTACAATAGAACAACCATCAAATACTATTATTCAGGATTTTATCGATACCATTATAAGCAAAACGGAGGTCTCACTATGACCAGATATTTATTTCTCTTCACCATAGGTCCGGTTCAAACATTTATCGCCCAGGCAAGAAAAACCCGTGACTTATTTGTTGGAAGTTATATTCTCTCAAAACTGATCCGTAAAGCGATAGAAAAACTGAATAATGAGAAAATTCTGACAGAATTAATCTTTCCTTCTTTAAATGTTCATTCTATCTCCGATAATCAACCTGTTCCGAACAGATTTATAGCAGTCCTGGAAACAGATAATATAAAAAAAGTCGGCCAGGAACTGAGTCAATTTGTAAAAGACATATATATCAAAAAATCAATGGAAATAATAGAAAAATATGGACTTCCCAGAAATAATGTACCAGACTTTTACAAAGATGCAGAGGAACAATTAAAAAATTTCCTTCATATTAACTGGGTATCCCTTCCATTTTTTCAGAATCAATACAGACAAATTTATGGAGAAATTGAACAATTACTGGGAGGAATAAAAAATATAAGGATATTCAAACAATTAGATGAACTTTCAGGAAGAAAATGTTCTATATGCGGTGAAAGAAACGCATTATTATACAAGGGAAATCCTGATAGATTTCACAAGAATGCCTTTCCATTAAAAGGAAATATATCTATAAACCTTACAGAAGGAGAAGGTTTGTGTAGTATCTGTTTTGTAAAAAGATCATATGAAAGTAAGAAGCAAGAAAGGTTCCCTTCCACAGCTAAAATAGCTTTAATGGATACACTGAATAAACTGGATGAGACAGGAGAAACACTAGTAAATGAATATAAAGGAGAATTTCATTTTCTATTTGATGAATTTGATGAACAATTATTTTACGAAGAAAATATCACAAAAAAATATTTTAGAAAAAATTATATACCAGAAAAATCAATTGAAGTAATCGCAAAAAAGCAAAAAGACCTGGGGAAATATATAAAACATAATGGTCTGAAATTATGTAAATACTATGCTATAGTAATGCTTGACGGAGATAATATGGGTAAATGGCTTTCAGGCGAAAACCTATGTAATTACAATAAAGAAGATATTAATCTATATGAATTCCATAAAGAAATGAGCTCAAGACTTATTCAATATGGTAATGAGATGAAAAATATCTTTATAGAACCGTCAGGAAAACTTGTATATGCAGGTGGCGATGATCTACTGGGCTTTATCAATTTAAATCATCTTCCCACTGTCTTAAAAAATATAAGAGAAAAATTTCCAGACTTTGAAGAAATAAAAATTGATAATAAAAAAATTATAAAAGATGGCATACCTTCAACTGCTTCCTGTGGTGTTGTAATAGCTCATTATAAAACCCCTCTTTCAGACGTGTTAAACTGGGTCAGACGTATGGAAAAAGAAGAGGCAAAAAAGGTTGACGGGAAAAATTCGTGTGCAATAGCTGTATTAAAACACTCAGGAGAAATAGTAAAAACAATTTTTAAATGGAAATATTGTTCAGACAATAAAACAACCTGGACAACGGATTTAATGGATAACTTAATAAAAATGCTATCTAGGGATATTATTTCCAGTAATTTTATAACAACTCTCAACAGAGAATTTCTTCCTTTAATGGAACAGGATGGTAGTTATAAAGAAGGAATTATTGTAGAAAAAGAACTTGAAAGGCTATTAAAAAGAAGTTACGAACATTCTAAAAAAGAAGATAAAGAATTTGAAAAGCTTCTTATGAACTTAAAAGCTTTTTATTCTCCACCTATAACATTACGAAATTTCTTATCTTTTCTCAATATAATAAGATTTATTGCAAGGGAGGTTCATTATGCTGATTAATATAAACCCTCTCGACACTCTATTTTTTAGAGATGGCAGACCATTCTCTATGGGAGAGGAAACATGGGCAGATGGTATTTTTCCACCTTCTCCATCAGTTTTCTATGGCGCTCTCAGAACTGCTTATTTTGCTGAACATATGGATAAACTTCCTGAGGCAAATAAAGAAAATGATCCTACGAAAAATCTAGAGATAAACCGTATCTGTTACAAAAAAGAAGTAAATTATTATTTCCATGTTCCACAGGATTTAGTAATTGATAAAAGAGATTCGTTCTTAGTAAATGATAAAAGAGAGCCGTTCAAAGTATTTCCTTTAAAATTAAAAAAGTTCCAGGACTTAGTAAGTTCTTCACCGACAAACAGTATTTTGATTTCTCCCGGAGCAATTTTTCAGGAAGTAGAGAGTGTAACCGATGGTTTATTAGATCAGGCATCTTTAGAAAAATATCTATCTAATAAAGATAATGATTTAAAAGTTATCAGCATGAATAAACATATAAAGTCAGAACCAAAAATCGGTATAGGTAGAAAGAATTACACTCATTCTTCTGAAGAAGGATTGCTTTATCGTGTGGGTATGAAAAGAATTACTGATATATCAATTATATTAGAATTCAACAGTATAGAAATACCTGAGAAAGGTATTTTAAAATTTGGAGGGGAAGGAAAATTAATAAGATATGACAGAGAAAACGATGTTATTTCTATAAAACCTCCAGAAATAAAAAGCAATATGTTTAAAATCTATCTGGCAACTCCGGCTTTTTTGTCTAATGGATGGATACCTTCATGGATAGAAGAAGATACACTGGAAGGAACAATACCGGGAACAGGGGGTAGAGTAAAACTTATTACCTGTGTTATTGGTAAAACATTTCGACTGGGAGGATTTGACATGAAGGAGAAAAAAGCCAAACCTATGAGAACTATTATTCCTGCAGGGAGTGTCTATTACTTTGAATGTATTGAAGGAGCTATAGAAGATATAATTAAAAAAATTCATGGTAAATCTATTTCCGACTTTGAACAGAAACAGGGCTTCGGTATATGTTTTTTAGGAGGTGTTAGATTATGAAAAAAGTAATAACAACAGTTGGAACATCTATATTTACAAAAGAAAATGAGTATAAAAAAAATATAGAAGTTACTTACAGAGATATAAAAGATAAAAGAGAAAAAGAATGGAAAAATAATGAGAAATCTATTGGATATATAAAAGATAAAATAAAAAATAAACTCAACCGGGATTCATCAGCAGAAATTAAAAGTATTTCTTTATTAAAAGAAGAGTTAAAAGAAGAATTAAATGTTTATTTTATATGCACTGATACTATAGCATCACGTCTTGCTGCAGAAATTTTGAAAGACTACTTTGAGAAAGACGATTCCATTAACACGTTCTTTACCCCTGAAAAAGATGTTATTGATGATCTTCAGGTAGAAAACTCAGAAAAGTTTCTCAAAGGCATGGTAAATCTGATAAATCGTTTTGATAATATAACTTCAGAATATTATGGAAATATTATTTTAAATATTACCGGTGGGTTTAAAGCTCTTATACCTTATATGACAGTACTTGGACAGGTCAATAAAATTCCCATATATTACGTTTTTGAAGAAACAGATAACCTGATTAAAATACCAGCTGTACCAATAGATATAAATGAAAAGATCTTTGAAAAACATGAGAAAGAGTTTGCGCTTCTGGATAATGGAGAAATTAAACATAAGTCTGAATTCAATCATACTTTCCTGACAGATTGTAGCACATGTATTGAGATGGACGATAACGATATAATATTAAATCCTCTGGGCAAAATATTATGGGATAAGTATATTTCAAAATATTATTCATTCTACTGTAGTGAGCATGTATTTATGAACATTGAAAAATATAAAGATATTAAAA
>JAKPQU010000276.1 GCA_029555925.1 Bacillota bacterium | reverse complement strand
ATAAGACTTGAATGGTCCAATAAAAAAATATAATATATATGTATGAGTAGAAAAAAGAAACGTAAAAAACGGATAAAAATATTGTGTCCAGAGGAATTATAGTTAGTTTCATAACTATCCATAAATAATGACCTCGTAATGCGTAAAGCGTAATGCGTGATGCGAAGGGATTAAACCCGTTACGCGTCACGACGACTTAAATTTTAATAAGTTATGAAATACACTATAATTATAGTAATTATAACATATTTACAAACCTTTTATAAACTTATTTTATTAAAGGAATTTTCATTCTCTAAATTGAATTACTGAGGTGAGAAGTGAATAGTGAAAAGTCAGAAAACCTTATCTAGTCTGGTTTATAACATATTGAAATATTACTGACCTGAGCATAAGCATTTAATAAAGGTCTTCCTCCCGTCACGCGTTACGCGTTACGCGTCACGAGACCATAGAGGAGATAGAAAAACAAAATGTCAGTTTTAATCGTGTCTAAAGCAAAAAATCATTATCACAGTATCTCTGAAGCCATTAATATGGCAGAACCGGGAGATACTATATCAATAAACCCCGGCACTTACAGTGAAAAATTCTGTATAAATAAAAGTCTGACCATTGAAGGAGGAGGGAAATCTTCCAGTATTATTATTAAAAACGACCGGAATAACATCCTGTCAATAAATGCAGAGAAAGTTACAGTGAGAAATCTGTCCTTTCTCTCGCACAATCATTCTGCAATAAATATTCTTTCAGGCTCCTGTAGAATCGAAAAATGTCATATTTCCGGCAGTAAAACCGGCATTTCTGTAAGTAATAAAAGCACATGTAATATAGAAGATTGCATCATATCAGAAAATCAGACAGGAATTACCGTTACGGAACACAGTAAATGCAATGTTAAAAATTCCGCAGTTAAATTAAATGAAGACACAGGTATTATATTTTCTCAAGCTGAAGGTACAGTGGAAAATTCTGTCATATCAAATAATAAAATAGCCAGTATCGAAATAGCTTCCAGAGGAAAAACAGACATTATAAAATCAAAGATATGTAACGGAAATATTTTCGGTATACTCATCAGGAACGAAGGAACATGTTTTATAGATTCATCCGAAATTTTTAATAACGGAAATTCCGGAATAATAATAACGGAAAAAGCTCATGGTATCATAAAAAAATCTAAAATATATAAGGGACAATCGTCAGGAATTTGCTTTGCTTCGGAAAGTACAGGTAATGTAGAAGATTGTGACATATATAATAATAATACCTATGGCATTGAAGTAAAATTAGAGGCATACCCTGTAATAAAACACTGCAAAATCAATGACAACAAATTTTCAGGCATATATCTTGAAGGACCCGGGAAATCTTCCGTAGAAGAATGTGACATATTCGCCAATGTTTATTCAGGACTGTCTATAACAGGCGGCAGTAACTGCATCGTAAAAAAATGCAGGTGTTACAGACAGATACGGGGAGGTATTACAATCAGCGAAGAAAGTTCCCCCCTGATTGAAGACTGTGACATTTATGAAAATTCTTATTCGGGAATATTGATAAATAAACAAAGCAATCCTTCAATCAGAAGATGCAGAATTTATAACGGGAAAGAGTGCGGTGTTCTGTTCTATGAAAATGCCTCCGGCTCTTTAGAAAATTCTCATGTTTATAATAATGCTCTGAGCTGTATTGAAATAAAGGAAAAAAGCTCTCCATCAATAAGGAAATGCAGAGTTTATGACGGGAAACAGCACGGTATTTATATACATGACGAAGGAGTTCCTTCCGTGGAAGAATGTCATATTTATAAAAATACCTTCGCAGGTATGGCAATAAAAAAAGGGGCAAATCCTGTAATAAAAAAATGCCACTTCTATGAAGGTAATCAGGGAGGCATTGCTGTTTCAGAAGATTCTACAGGTATTATCGAAGATTGTCATATCTTTAAAGATAAATCTTCCGGCATTTTTATCTACAGAAAAGGTAATCCTGAAATAAAATCCTGTAAAATTTATGATAATACTTTCTGCGGGCTTTTT
>JAKPQU010000192.1 GCA_029555925.1 Bacillota bacterium | reverse complement strand
GTTGGCTGCAGCTATGCTGGACATGGGCCTTCAAGGGAGGCACAGCATTAAAAAAACTTTTTTTCGGGAACTACCGTTTTTCAGAAGATCTTGATTTTACAGCTCTAAAAGTACCGGAAGGAGATGAACTTGAAAGAAATCTTAATTTGGCATTGACTGAAACTCTCAAAATGCTTTCTGAATATGGTCCTTTCATTGCAAAACTTTTTCGTTACCATGAAAAAGAGCCTCATCCTGAAGGACAGGAAGCTTTTATAATTCGATTAAAATACCCCTGGCATCCGGAACCACTTTGCAGAATTAAAATTGAAATTACTCATAAGGAATTACTTTTACTTAAACCGGAAAAAAGAAATTTAATACATGATTATGAAGAAAGTTTAAAAGTAACTCTTCTGTCATACAGTATAGAAGAGATAATAACAGAAAAAATGAGAACCATTCTACAGACCCATCAAAATTTATTAAAACGTGGATGGACAAGACCAAGGGCAAGAGATTATTACGATCTCTGGCATTTACTGAAGGAATTTAACAGTACTATCAATAAAAATATTATACCGGAGATACTGAAGAAAAAATGTGAATACAAAAAAGTATATTACACAAACATTGAAGATTTTTTCCCACCGGCATTGATATCAGAAGTGGAAAGAAATTGGGAACAGAATCTGCGTTCTTTTGTCAGTGAACTGCCTTTATGTAATTTAGTATTATCAGAATTACATGAAAAATTATTCCCTGAATTATTTAGATAAATAAGGAGAAATTTACTGTTATGAGTGAAAAATACAAAGTTCCTGATAGCCCGGCAATCCCCAGACCAGGTAATAAACCATATTATATTACTCATATCTGTGAAACATGTAAAATACCTCTTGTATTAAACGATCTTCTTGAGAATCCTGATACTCCGGAAGAAGAAATATGGTATGATGAATTTATCTGTCCGAAGTGCCTTGATGGAATTTATATGGACTGGCCGGAGAGTGAATGGAAAAGCTATGAGTTATCACAGAAAGATTTAGAAGATAGTATACCTTTTGAACAATTTTTAAAAGAAAATAGACTTGAATAAAGTGTTATTTTGTCTACCTATTTTATTTTAATATCCCAGGGCCCTCATATTTTCATCTACTTCTTCAGTACAGTGCAGGTATATGGCAGTAGTAGTAATATCTGCATGCCCCAGGAGTTTTTGCACTTTCGTAATAGATACACCTCTTTCCAGCATGTGGGTAGCAAAAGAATGTCTTAACCCATGGAAGGTGGTCCTTAT
>JAKPQU010000134.1 GCA_029555925.1 Bacillota bacterium | reverse complement strand
GGGTGTACAGAAAAGCTTCCCAAGAGATGATACATAACATTACAGTATTAAATAATGGGAAGGTAAGTCAGTTATCTCGGGCATTAAGGGGCTTTAGAAACAGCGGCTATATTATATGAGTTACCTAGACATAAAGGGTGAGTCTGCTTTTTAAAAACCGAGAACAAATTGACACTGCCAACGCGCATGGCACAATCACAAATACCTGCGGATTTATGATATAATATGATAAGTGAAAGCCAATCAGGTCAAGTATTATTATGAATATGAGGCATGTGTTCATGAGAATCATACCGGAAAAAATTTATAAAGAGCTGGAAAAGAATATCTACGATGGCATAAGCATGCCAAAGAGCGCAATAGTGCTTTTCTGGGCGTTTTTGTGCCTTTATTTTATTAATTTGAAGACAAGCCGTTTATATACTGTTTTTTTTGGTATTTTATTCTATACTTCTCTGCTGGCCTTGTGCCTTATACTTTTCAAGGATATAAAAAGATACTTGAGCTTTCCGAAGGAGAATAAGATACTTCCCCGTTTTATCGGATACAAACCGGACATAATACTTATCTATCCGATTTTTTTGATGTCTCTTATTGGTGCAATAAACAATTTGCTGATTGCATCGGGAATTTTCCCCGAAGCCCTTCAGAAGATGAGTGTGGCGGTAAGTGACCCTATTGAGCTTTTTGCGAAGATTATAACCTTGCCTTTTGTAGCTTTTACAGAAGAACTGATCAATCTGCTTCTGGTTTCTTTAGCTTTTAATAAAATGAAATTTCCCGGCAATATCAGGCTTATTGTCAGCATACTTCTTGCGGCTTTGACTTTCGGAACCCTGCATTCTATCGGCTGGGGGCTAAAAACTGCACTTCTTATTGGAATATCTTACATACCTGTGTTCTTCGTCACCTTATATACAGGTAATATTTGGATAAGTTTTCTGGCGCATTTCTATAATAATTTTATTTCCTTATTTAAATCCTATTATGGCAATTTTCATTTTATTATAGTGGCTGCAATTTGTCTCATACCTTTTATTTGGGCAATAAAGGCCATAGTCAGGAAGAGCGTCTGACATCGGGAAGTTCTTTAACAAAGCTGTAAAAATCCTCGTAATTTCCTTCATAAGTACTGGTAAACGCTTCTTCTGTCCTATGAATCATATTATTCTTTATCAGAAAGGTTTTGATCCCCAGCTTAAGAGCTATAAGATCTTCCTGAACATCATTTCCGACCATCAAGCACTGCTCAGGCCTCTTGCCTATGATATCCAGCACCTCCTTGTAG
>JAKPQU010000092.1 GCA_029555925.1 Bacillota bacterium | reverse complement strand
TTTGATATTTCTTCTGCTATACCGTATTTATGTAGTCCTTCTACAAGTACAGTATTTTCAATATAATCTTTTCGTGATATATATAAAACAGGAGTTCTGTTTACAATAGCTTCTGCCACCATTCCATAGCCGGGTTTGCATACGACTATATCTGCCGCTGCAACTGCTTCTTCATGACTTATGTTTCCGCAATTGTCAAGTTTTATGATGTTATTATAATTACCGGGAAATTCACTGTTAAAGGAGATTAAAATAAAATCCTTAAGTTCTTCTGACAGATGAGCAAAATCTATGTTAACCATAGAAAAATTACTAAAAGAACAGAGTATAAGTTTTCGCTTTTCGTCTATATTTAATTTTTTTCTTATTTCTTTCCGTGATAATTTACTTTTTCTTACTATTAAAGTCAGTGGTTTCACAAAGGGGAATACAGTCATATCTCCGTTTACCGGCAGACTGAGAACGAGATCTGCCATTTTATAATCTCTCTGTATGGATTCTATTATATGGGAATAAGCCGGATATTTCTTTATCATAGGTGTGTATATCCAGTCCCATGAGAAATTTGCTATGCCGATAGACGGCACAGAAAGTTTTTTCGCAACAGGAAAGGCCATAGGCGGTATATCTGAAATGATCATATCAACATTACCGGTTTTATTCCATGTAATCTCTTTCTTTATAATTTTCTCTCTGTTCTCAAGAAGAACCGAATAATCACGCAAGGTATCTTCTTCGCAGACTGTAAGAAAATCTCTCTGTATTACACCTGTATCTATTTTTGCTATACGGTAGGAATAGGGGCGGGTCATAGATGACCGGTAAATCCATTCAGGCGCACAGGTGGCAAAGGTGATTTTATGGCATGAAGGTATATTGTTAGCCACTTCTATCATACGTGTACTGTGTCCGAGTCCATGGCTGCTTGTATAAAAAAGAAAATGAAATGATTTCATATGTCTGGTCTTTCTTCAATGGAGATTTATATGAAAATGATGAAGTTTGCAACTTCACTGGATGTTGATTTTCATATTTGGTTGTGACCGCTCCGGTCATGTCTGTTAGAAGATGTGTCTCCTCCCGTCACGCGTTACGACTATTTAGAAACGTTCTGCAAATTCTCTGGTAATATAATTATCATAAGTAGTGCATACATGAGATGCAAAGGTTATAGAATTTTTTATAATTCTGTCCCATATGTCCCGGTCTATCGAATTGATATCAGCATCATATCGGGCTATACCGTATAAAATCCCTGCGTTAAAATTATCTCCTGCTCCTATGGTGCTTTTTATTTCCACTGTGTTTACATGATAATTTTTTTTAAAATCTTTTGTCTTTAACGTTACCTCTTTTGCTCCTCTTGTAATTATGAGATTACGGCAGTTAATAATATTATAAAGTTCTTCTGAATCACATGAATTAAATATGAGTTGAAAATCTTCATCTGACCCTTTGACTATATCGGCAAATTTCATATTTTCCTTAATAAAAGGCAGTATTTGCGGCAATTCATGCAAATGGGGTTTTCTGAAATTCGGGTCATAAACAATAATCGCCTCTTTTTCTTTTGCTTTCGAGAGGAATTTTACTATTTTACTTCTTACCGCTCTGTCTATTGCGATAAAGGAACCGAATAGAAGTATGTCGCCTTTATTTATTACAGGAAAAGTTATATTAAATCTTTTCTTAGGGTGAAGTTTATAAAAATTATATTCGGCATTATTATTTTCATCGAGAAAAGCCAGCGCCAGTGTAGTGTTACCGTCATATTCATATATATAATCGGTATTCACATTATTTTCAATGAGAAAATCCTTTATTATGTTTCCTGAAAAGTCTTTACCCAGTTCAGTAATGAAATACACAGGTTCCTTCAATCTTCCGAGACTTACGGCACTATTTAACATAGATCCTCCGGGTATCGCTTTCTCCGGTTGCCTGTTTTTGAATATAATATCCAGGACTGTTTCTCCTATTGTATATATCTTTTTCATTTATTATTTCCTCTCATAATAATGCCTTATTTTATTCACGACTCACTATATTATTTTCTTCCCTGGAAACTTTTTACCTTCACTTCTCTAAAGGATATTTTATAAATCAGGGCGAATTTTATAAGGTTACGTGATTAACGATTCTCTCGTTACGCGTTACGCGTGACGCGTCACGATTCACAGGGGGAGTGTTTATGTCATTAGATGAAAATTTTCAGAAAGACATTTCATCAAATTCAGAGAAAGAATTAAACAATGAAAACAGGTTCTACAATCCCGGTGTTTATAATCTGGATGAAGAATATAAAAAATACAGTCTTCTTCTGCAGAAAGGAGAAATAGACAAAAAATTATTCTTTAAGCTCGGCAGAATAAATCATTTTCGAGGAAATCTGGATGAAGCTTTTAAATATTATAATAAAGCTCTGGAGCTTGATCCCGATTACGGAGAAGTTCATTATAATCTTGGCAATATTTATTTTGAACAGGGGAAACTGGATAAAGGACAGGAACATTTTTTGAAAGCAATAGAGGCTAACAGCAGTGATATATATGCTCTTAATGCTCTCGGCAAAACCTGTTTCAGACTGAAAAAATTTATAGAAGCAGCAAAATATCACAGTATGGCTCTTGAGAAAAATCCGGAAGATGTATATGCTCTCAGGGGACTTGGCAATATATGGCTTGTAAAGAAAAACTTCGGTGAAGCTCTTAATTATTATCATAAAGCCCTTGATGTGAATTCTTCGGACAGGATAAGCCGTTATAATATCGGTCTTGTATATCTCTTCTCAGGTAAAGCCGAGCTGGGAGAGAAGCATTACAGGGAAGCTATAGATACATATAAATATTTTTCTCCTTTTTACTTCGGCCTGGGGTTATGTTATTACAGACAGGGCAAAGAAAAGGATGGCTTTGAAGAATTCAAAACAGGTTTAACCTTATTTCAAAAATCAGATTATATATCTTCGAACAGGGTCTATGAGAAAAGTGCCGAAACGGATTTTGCTTTTAAAGACAGACTGGATGATGAAGAATGGAATGACCTTGCTTCTGATTATCACTTCTGTAAAGGTAATGCTTATTATTCAATAAATAATTTAGCTAAATCTATAGAAGAACTGGTTAAAGCACTGGATTTTAAACCGGGCTTTTCTTCTGCCCACAGTCTACTCGGTAAATTATATTTTAAAAGAGGTATTTTTACGCTTGCCCTTAAACATTATGAAGAAGTGCTGAAACTGGAAGACGAAAATATAGATATAGAAAAAGAAGTCTGTGTATTACGTCTTTCTGTCAACCCTGATAATCTGGATAATTTAAAAAGGCTTTGTTATATTTACTGGCTGAAAATGGATTTTAAATCTGAAATAGATATTCTGGAGAAGCTCATTAAGATTTCAGATGAGCCGGAACATCTTTATAATCTTGGTCTCACATATCTTTCAGACGGGCAGAAAGATAAAGGTGAGGAATGTTTCAGGGGACTCCTTGAACGTGACAGAGAGCTTGCATGTGCCGGTTTTTCTCATCTTTATTATTTTAAAAAGGATTATGTTAATGGGTTAAAACAGATAGAAGAATGTATCTCTGTCAATAAAAAAAGCGAATATTACATACAGGCAGGCAATATTTACAGGCAGATGGGAGACAGAGACAGAACTCTGGAGAGTTATTTTCAGGCATTTAATCTGTCACCTTATTCAAGGCTTGCTTATAAACTTTATATAGATTGTTTACTGGAAGAAAAAGATTATGATACAGTAAGAAAATTATTATCAGAAGACCGCTCTCTGTCAGGTTTTAATTTCCTCCTTTCTGAATTTTACACAAGACTCGGCGATTATAAAAAAGTAGAAGAATGTCTCTATGAACTTGCATCAACTCCTGAAAACATGGGCATTATTCATTTATATATGGGGTTATGCTATTATTGCCGGGGCTTTTTTGACCGGGCCATAGAGGAATTTAAAAAGAGTAATGCAGTAGAAGAATTTAAAGGTGAAACCTATGCGTTTATGGCTCTCTGTTATAAAGATCTGGGAGATCTTTATAAGACCAGAGAAATGATTGAAAGAGCCAGGAATTTCATCAGATTTCTGGAACCGGTTCTCTGTTACAGACTCTGTATTCTTATGGGTGAGCTTAATCTGAAAGAAGATCTTGATAAATTTCTGGATAAAACTCTCTGGCTTATTAATTCCTTTCAATATTTCCCCGGTACTTTTGATAAAGAAACCATTCTGGCAGATCTTACCGAAATAAGAAAAAAATATCCGGGAACAAAAGAAGAAAAATCTGAGACTAAAAGTGCTCCTGCCCTGCCTGCTCCTGAATTTTTAAGAAAAGACATGGAACAGATATTCAATCTCATGACAGTTAAAAGTATATCTATAGAACTGGGTCATGACCTCCTTGCCCTTGTGGACCCAAATCAGGCTACAAAATATGGGAATAAATTTATGGAACATACAGGTTTTATAAAAAAACAGGTTGCCATGGACCTCGGTGTTGTTATACCTGATATATATTTTACAGATAATCTGAATCTGGAACCTGATATGTATGTAATTAAAATTAAAGATGCAGAAATTACAACAGGAGAACTTGTCCTTAATAGCTTACTTGCCGTAGGCCCGCAGGATTCTTTGAATCTCCTCAAAGGCATTAGATATATTGATAACACCTATGGTGTGTCTCTGTGGATTACGCAGGATCAACAGGAAAAAGCAGAGGATCTGGGCTGTATTATTTTCGAACCCATCAGTGTTATGGCAACAAAGATTAAAGAGATACTCCATGCCTATGCCTATGAATTTATTGACAGACAGTATGTTAAAGAAGTTCTGGAATCTGTAAAAAAATCCCGTCCTGCACTGATAAAGGAAATATATCCTTCTCTATTTACCCTCGGAGAAATAAGAGAGGTTCTCGTAAATTTACTCAGAGAAAAAATATCTATAAGAGATATTGTTACAATACTTGAAACACTCGGTAATTATGCGAAAATTACAAAAGATACTGACAGGCTGACAGAATATGTGAGGAGAAATTTAAGCACCTATATATGCAGTGAATACAGGGATTCTAACGGTATAATAACGGTTATGACCATAGAACCTGACCTGGAGAAGATTATCATTGAATCTGTCAGAAAAGACGATTACAGTTCTTACCTCTTTTTAGATCCTTCCACGGAAAAGAATATTCTTACAGCTTTCGGCGAGGCAATAAAAGATTTTGTCAAAAAGGGTATAGTGCCAGTAGTTCTCTGCAGTCCTTCAATGAGACTTTACATAAAGAGACTTACTGAAAAATTTTATCCTTCCCTTGCTGTACTGTCCAGAAATGAAATAACCGGCAGCATTACTGTAGGAGGCACTGTAAAATTACCTGAAAAGTTAGCCCTTAAGATTAAAAACAGGGATGTCAGTAAATATATAGAGAAACTTCTGAGTGATTCCGACGGTTCCGTAAGGATGGAAGCCATTAAACTGACCGGCTCAAACCTTAACAGACTGAATAAAGACAGTGTATTTACCTTTCTGGACAGAGGCCTTGAAGATAAAGATAAAAGAGTTCGCCTTGAATCGGCAAGGGTTCTGAATGAATTATATGGAAGAATATGAGTGGCAGACAAGAAAAAACAGAATAGATAAAAAACTTAAAGAGCTTCGATGGGGTATCGTGAAATATTCCGATACGCTTCAGAAGGAGTCTCTTACCTGTCATGCAGTGGAAGAATATCCTACCGCAAAGGGGCCGGCAGATTATGCCCTTTTCGTAAAGGGTAAGTTTCTCGGTATAATAGAAGCGAAAAAGGTTTCCACTTCGCCCCAAAATGTGCTGGAACAGGCCAAAAGATATTCACGGGGCGCCTTTTACGGCTCGGGCAGATGGAACGGTTATCGCGTTCCTTTCCTTTATTCCACAAACGGAGAAGTTATTCATTTCGCCGATGTGCGGGATGAAAGATTTGTATCAAGAAAAATCTCGACTTTCCATACACCTGATGCACTGGCAGAATTTTTTTCTCTTGAGAGAAATTATGGGTGGTTTAAAATTAATCCTGTCAATATCGAAGGATTAAGGTATTATCAGAAAGAAGCTATAAATAAAATAGAAGAAGCCATTACCGGCAGGAAAAGAGCAATGCTTCTGGGAATGGCAACAGGAACAGGAAAAACATTCACTGTTGTTGCACAGATTTACCGTTTACTTAAATCCGGCGTGGCAAAAAGAATTCTGTTTCTCGTAGACAGAAAATCTCTTGCAGCACAGGCAGTAAGAACTTTTACTTCTTTTAATACACCGGGAGGCAATAAATTTACCGGTGAATATGAGATTTATAGCCAGAAATTTCAAAGGGAAGATTTTGACGAAACAGAACCTTTCGACCCGAATGTTTTACCTTCTTCCTATCTGACTTCTCCCGGAATAAGTCACACCTTTGTCTATGTTTCCACAATACAGAGAATGGCAATAAATCTTTTCGGAAGAGACTCTGTTTATTTTTCGGAAGGAGACAGAGACGAAGAATGTGACGGAGATAAACTGGATATTCCTGTTCATGCCTTTGATGTGATTATAGCAGATGAGTGTCACAGGGGATATACGTCTAAAGAATCAAGTGTATGGAGAAATGTCATAGAATATTTCGACGCGATAAAAATAGGACTTACCGCCACACCTGCACCTCATTCCCTCACAATGTTCAATGAAGTAATATACCGCTATACCGTAGAACAGGCCATCAGTGACGGTTTCCTTGTAGATTACGAAGCAGTCAGTATAAAATCTGACATAAGGATTAAAGGTGCTTTTTTAAGAGAAGGAGAAAGTGTTATAAAGGTAGACAGGGAAACAGGAATAGAAATATATGACGAACTGGAAGATGAAAGGAATTTTTCTTCCGAAGACATTGAAAAAGATATTACAGTTCCCGAATGTAACAGAAAAATATTGGAAGAAATTTTTAAATATGCACTGAAACATGAAGAAGAGAGGGGACATTTCCCGAAGATTTTGATTTTTGCCGTAAATGATCTGCCCCATATCTCCCATGCCGACAGAATTGTCAGTCTTTGCAGGGAGATTTTTAACAGGGGAGATGATTTTGTTCAGAAGATAACAGGAAGTCCCACTGTAGACAGGCCGCTCCAGAGAATAAGGGAATTTCGCAACAGACCCGAACCGAAAGTGGCAGTTACAGTCGATATGTTATCTACCGGAGTGGACATACCGTCCGTTGAATTTATCGTATTCTTACGACCCGTGAAATCGAGAATTCTCTGGGTTCAGATGCTGGGAAGAGGAACAAGGCTCTGCCCTGAAATAAATAAGACCCATTTCACTATTTTCGATTGCTTTAACGGCTCTCTCATAGAATATTTCAGAAATACGAATGAATTTACCATAGATCCTCCGCAAAAAGAAATTTTGTCGATTGAGGCGGTTATTGAACATATTTATCAGAATAATGACAGAGATTATTATACAAAAGTGCTTATAAAAAGGCTTCACAGAATAAGCAAAGATCTGCCGGGGAATGTAGTAGAACAGCTTGCTTCTTATATTCCCGGCGGAGATTTAAGTAAATTTGCATCGGAACTTCCGAAAAAGATTAAAGATAATTTCTTAAATACCATGAAGATTCTGAGAGATAAAAATTTTCAGCATCTTTTATGTGTCTATCAGAGAGTGAAGAAAGCTTTCCTTGTAGGCCATGAAGTGAGAGATTCTGTTTCCTCCGAAATTCTTTTCAGGGCAGGAGATAAATATTTGAAGCCTGCAGATTACCTTGAAGAATTTTCGCGATTTGTAAGAGACCATGAAGACGAGATAGAATCTCTCAAGATTTTACTTTCAAGGCCGAAAGAGTGGAGAACTGATGTATTAAATCAGTTGAGAGATAAATTATCTATAAATCGTTTCCCTGAAAAAGATCTTCAGAAAGCCCATAAAGTGGTTTACAATAAAGCCCTTGCAGATATTATTTCTATGGTAAAACATGCCGCCAGGTCTCAGGAAGATATTTTAACTGCTGAAGAGAGGGTTGAAAGGGCTGTTTCTAAACTGACGGAGAAACACTGTTTTGATGAAACACAGCTTAAATGGATAGGCTTTATAAGGGCTCATCTCATAGAGAATCTTACCATAGATATTGAGGATTTTAATATAATTCCTCTTTTTGAAAGACAGGGTGGACTTGGAAGGGCAAAGAAGGTTTTCGGTGGAAGGTTTGAAGAAATGATAAAAGAAATTAACTATTTAATAGCAGCTTAAGAAAAGGGATTCGTAATTACAAGGAATTTTTCTATAATTTGATTTGACTGCATATCTTCAGTATATAAAATAGAGCATTTATTCTTTAAAAACCGTTTCTAAATCTATCTCCAGGTCAGGAAATATACTCACTTTGATTTTATCGTCTTTCGAATAAACTTTAGCTTTTTCATAGAGGTTATTTTCTTTTAATGTATAAACCTGAATAAATTTATTCAGAGGATCTACTATCCAGTATTCTTTGACGAGAGCTTTTTCATAGAGAGCCAATTTATCTTCCAGATCTCTTTTGGAGCTTGAAGGAGAGAGTATTTCCACTATTAAATCAGGTGTGCCCCTGCATCCTGCGTCGTCTATTTTATTTTTATCACATACTATAACTATATCCGGTAACAGTGCGTTTTTAATGAATTCGTCAGACTCATTTTCAACAGGCAGCCTGACTCCGAATGGTGCAGTATAGACTTTACAGGTTTTATCTTTTAGATATATGTAAAATTCGCCTGATATATTCCTGGAAATATCCTGGTGTCTTGTAGAAGGCGGAGCCATCTGATAGGCAATGCCGTCTATGAGTTCCCAGTATTCACTGTCATCCCAGGTCATATAGTCTTTATAGGTATATTTTTCGTCGAGTTTTACGGCTAAATTATGCTGCATGTTAATCACCTCATGAAATATTATATCATCGGAAGAATTGATGGACAATAGTTGATTTTGACTTGTGGTCATATAAAATATATAATGATGTAAAGTTATTTTTATGGCAGGTTTTATATGGAAATTCTGACGAAAATTCTTAAAATTGCCTATGCCTGTGTGGGAGTTGTTGCTCTGATAGCATATATCCCTACAATAAAAGACCTTTACTGGCATGAAAAGCCCAGCGCCAATACTACATCCTACATAATCTGGACGGTAACATCAGGCATTACTTTTCTTTATAGCTTATTCGTATTGCATGATTTGCTATTCCGGGTTGTTTCAGGCACAAATTTCGGAGCTATTGTATTGATTTTGATATTAAGGGTAACAAGAATTTCGAACCGTATTCGCAAGACTGGCCTCCTGAAAGGGTTTGAAAATAATTTGTTAAAAAATTCATAATAGATAATAATCTTTACTTCAATTTATATAGAATGTAAAGAGTTGATTTTGACTATATAAAAGATAAAATATATAATGTTATAAATTTATTTTTTCCACAGGATTATATATATGTCTTATTCGATTGTTACTGATAAATATGAAATAACTATTCCGGATAATATAAGAAATGCTTTGAATATAAAGCATGGTGACAGAATTATTTTTGCTGTGAACGGAGATCAGATTATCCTTGAGAAAGTATCAGGAAATATAATGGATATAACTTTGCCGGAGAAAAAAAAGAGAACTTATCAGGATTTTAAAGAAATAAGAAAAAGTGTGAAACAGTGGAGAGGGAAGAGAGTTGGAAAAAATCCTGAAAAACCTGTTGTCTGAACCGGGATTTTCAGGATGCAGGATTAACAGGATAGGTGTAATTTGCTGAAATGGTTGACTTGTTGTCTGAACCAGGATTTTCAGGATTAAGAGATTAACAGGATAGATATAATTTACCGACAGGGTTGCAAAATCCTGAAAATCCTTTAATCCCGTAAATCCCGGTTCAGACAATGAAAGATTGAATGAGGGTAATATAGATGATAGATGAGAATAAATTGCCGCAGGGGTGGAATAGCATTTTTTTAGAAGAAACAGTAGTGTATGTTTTGGGTGGAGACTGGGGACAGGAATTTTCAGGTAATCAATTGGAAAACTATGTAAAAGTTAAAGTGATTAGGGGAACTGAATTTAAACATTGGAAAAGAGATAAGGGAAAATCTGCAACAGTAAGGTTACTTAAGCAATCTAGTTTTAATAAAAGGCAATTAAATATAGGAGATATCATAGTTGAAATTTCTGGTGGTGGCCCAAATCAACCTGTAGGACGAACCATAATTATTGATAAAGATACCTTAAATAAAGCTGAATGTCCTCTTGTATGTTCAAATTTTTTCAGGCAAATAAGAATTAATCCTTTTTTGGATCCAGAATTTATAAATTATTATTTAACTTTTGCTTATAATACAGGTGAATTTATAAAATATCAGACACAAACAACAAATCTTTGTAATTTAAATTTTAATGAATTTATTTCTCATGTAATAATTCCTATCCCACCCTTAAACGAACAGCGCCGCATAGTCTCAAAACTCGAAAAACTCCTGTCAAAAGTAGAATCCTGTAAAGATCGGCTCGAAAAAATCCCTCTCATCCTGAAAAGATTCCGCAAGTCTCTTCTTGCTTCTGCCTGCTCAGGTCGGCTTACTGCCGATTGGAGGGAGAAAAATCCCGATGTGGAGCCGGCGAAGAAACTTTTAGAAAAGATTTCTATCAATGATAAGAAAGTTAAGAAAAATAGCCACCTGGTGGATTTAAATATATTAAATTTACCAGAAATACCTGAATTTTGGAAATATGTTTCTATTGATGAACTTACAAATAATATCAAATATGGAACTTCTCAGAAATGTGATTATGAGAAAATAGGTGTTCCTGTCCTTAGAATTCCTAATATGGCTGATGGAACAATTGACGTTTCAGATTTAAAATATGCTGAATTACCTGAAAATGAATATAAAAATCTAAAATTAATTTCTGGAGATATATTGCTTATTAGAAGCAATGGAAGTGTTTCACTCGTTGGTAAAACCTCAATTGTAAGAGCTGGTGAAGAAGGTTTTGCTTATGCCGGCTATCTGATACGTCTTCGTTTTAATAAGACGTTGCTCGATCCATTTTATATAAATCTTGCTCTTTCATCTTATTACACAAGACTTCAAATTGAAATACCTGCTCGTTCAACCAGTGGTGTTAATAATATTAATAGTACTGAAGTTAAGAATTTAATAATACCTTTACCCCCTCTCTCTGAACAGCATGAAATAGTCCGTCGTGTAGAATGTCTCTTTAAACTTGCCGATTCCATAGAAGCCCGGTATGAAAAGGCAAAAAATTATATAGAAAAACTTTCTCAGTCAATTCTCTCAAAAGCCTTCCGGGGAGAACTTGTGCCCCGCGATCCTTCAGATGAGCCGGCATCTGTTTTGCTGGAGCGTATCAGGAAAGATAGAGCCGGGCAGAAAAAGAAAACAAACAAAAAGACGTGCCCTAAAACAGAGAAGACCTTTAAAGATGCAGATAATAATAAAGATGCAGATAATAATAGGAAATATACTTTTATGCATAGATAATTGCATAAAAAATTCAGTCAAAATACAAACAATGATAAAATTTTCCCTGGTATTTTCATGATGCAATTGTCTTCAAAATTAAGTATAATTAAATGTAGAGATATAGACGATATATTTAATAGATTAGGAACAAAGGAAGGTTGATTATGTTAAATACTTATACAGCCAGATATACAAAAATAAGTTCCGGCTATATGGGACAGATAGTAGAATGGCCGGAAGTAATAACAGAAGGGGAGACACTGGAGGAATGCAGAGAATTACTTAAAGATACTCTAAGAGAACTGATACTTGCCTATCAGCAGATGGAAAAAGAAATACCTCCCGGAGGATGTCTCCTGGAGCAGATTCCTGTTGAGATATAGCTTATGTCAGTAAGAGTATCTGTTCCTCCCGTCACGCGTCACGCGTTACGCGTCACGATTCTCATATAAATCCATAAATCCCGAAAATCCAGGTCAAAGGAGCAACTATTATGTCAGACGTAGTAAATAAACTCTGGGGATTCTGCCATACCCTGAGGCATGACGGTATAGATTACGGAGATTATATAGAACAGCTTACATATCTCCTTTTTCTTAAAATGGCAGACGAAAAATCTATCGAAATACCGAAAAACTGTGAATGGGAATCTTTAAAGAATAAATCAGGTACGGAGCTTACTGACCATTATTCTGAAATTCTTCGAAAACTCCGCGAAGCAAAAGGTCTTCTCGGAGATATATTCGCTCAATCCATGCCCCGGTTCAATAACCCTGTAAACCTGAAAAAGATTATCACCATGATCGATGAAGAAGAATGGTCTTCCATGGATATAGATGTAAAAGGTGCTGCCTTTGAAGGCCTTCTGGAACGGGCCGCAAGCGAAGGGAAAAAGGGAGCGGGACAGTATTTCACACCGAGAGTCCTCATTCAATCCATAATTAAAGTAATGAAACCGGATCCGAGAGTGAGCTATGACTTTACCATCTGTGATCCTGCCTGTGGCACAGGAGGATTTCTCATGTGTGCCTATGAATGGCTTATAGATGTAACAAAAGGTGCCTTTGACAGAAAAGATATAAAAAGAATAAAATCTTCTACCTATTTCGGCCAGGAACTGGTTCCCCGGCCCAGAAGACTTGCCCTGATGAATCTCTTTCTTCATGGTCTTGAACCGGTAATATACCTGGGTGATACCATTTATGAACCGGACAGAGGGCAGAGATACACATGTGTTCTCACTAATCCGCCTTTCGGAACAAAAGGAGCAAACCAGGCGCCGGAAAGGGAAGATTTTACAGTTTCTACAAGCAATAAACAGCTTAATTTTGTTCAGCATGTAGTGAATATCTTAAAGAAAGGCGGCCGCGCCGCCATAGTTTTGCCTGATAACTGCCTTTTTGAAGATAAAGCAGGAGAAGTTTTCGAGATACTCATGAAAGACTGTAATCTCCATACCATCCTTCGCCTTCCCAGGGGAACTTTCACTCCTTACAGCCAGGGAGTCAAGGCAAATGTCATATTTTTCGAGAAAGGATTTTCTACGGAACATGTATGGATCTTCGACGGCCGCTCAAATGTTCCCGGCATAACAAAAAAGGAAAGACCTCTCTCACAGGAACATTTTCTTGAATTTGAAAACTGTTACGGCAAAGACCCGAACGGCTATGATGACAGAACAGACCAGGGAGAAGAGGGACGATTTCGGCGTTTCCATATAAGCGAGATAAAAGACAGAGGCTATAAACTGGATATTACATGGCTTAAAGATAATTCCATAGAAAATGCTGATGAACTGCCGGAACCTGAAGAACTTGCAGGAGATGCAATTACGGAACTGGAAGCTATGGCATGTGAACTGCGGGACATCCTGAGGTTAATAGATAGTAACGGAAACTGGAGCATATAAATGAAGGTTTTTCAGGGTATAAATCCTTTATTGTTTATTATTATACTTACCGTAATAATCTACGGAAATTCTCTCAATAACGATTTCTGGGCAATAGACGACCCTGTTGTTATGAATAACCCGCATATTCAGCATTTTACTATTCAAAATTTAAAGGATATATTTAATCCGTCATTTATCATAGAAGAAGGAACTTATTATAAACCGTTTGTTTATTTGAGTTTTTCTCTTGAGTATCTTGTATGGAAAAATAACCCTTTCGGCTATCACCTTACAAATTTAATAATTTTTATTAT
>JAKPQU010000089.1 GCA_029555925.1 Bacillota bacterium | reverse complement strand
GGCTCTGGAGAAGAAAAATTAGTTTTTTCTATAGTATTAGAAATTAACCAGTGGTTAATTTATTGTCTGTAAAACAAATTAAATAAGGCAAATTATTTTTCTTCGTAAGAGCCTGTCAGGCAGAAGCTGATAAATGGTTACTAATTTACCTGTAGCGGTAATTAGTAATAGTTTCAAATATATTAATCGTAACGCGTAACGCGTGATGGGAGCAAAGAGACAACTAATAAATGTTCATTCCTTAAGAAAAACTATTAATATGAGTAAAGAAGATGAAAAACATTAAAGACTTAAAGATTAAAATTTTTGCTGACGGAGCAGATATAACAGAAATGAAGAAAGCTTACAGAAGCGGAATTGTGAAAGGGTTTACTACAAATCCGACTCTTATGAAAAGAGCCGGCGTAACAGATTATGAAGCTTTTGCAAGATCTGCTCTGGCAGAAATACCTGATCTTCCCATATCCTTCGAAGTTTTTTCAGATGATTTCGACGAAATGGAAGATGAAGCCAGATATATAGCAGGCTGGGGAGACAATGTTTATGTTAAAATACCTGTAACAAATACGAAGGGCGAATCTTCTATACCTCTCATAAAAAAACTTTCCCATGATGGTTTATGCCTTAATATTACGGCAATTCTAACAACAGAACAGGTTAAAGCCGTATCAAAAGTATTAAATCATGAGGTAAAGAGTATAGTTTCAGTATTTGCAGGAAGGATTGCAGATACAGGTCGTGATCCTGTTCCATATATAAAAGAGGCCATTTCTATACTTAAAACCAATCCTTCGGCAGAAGTCTTATGGGCCAGCCCTCGTGAATTACTTAATCTGTTTCAGGCCGAGTCCTGCGGATGTCATATAATTACGATAATAAATGATATTCTCAAAAAAATTCCTCTTATAAATAAAGATCTCAATCAATTATCACTGGAGACAGTAAATATGTTTTATACGGACGGACAGGCAGCCGGTTATAGCTTCGGACAAATTACTGCAAATAAAAAGTGATTCTTTGTATCGAAACCTTTTCAGGTTATAATTACAAAAATAAATCTTTCAAATTTAACACCTTTATTATTATGAAAAGTTTTATATTTTTATTTATCATATTATATACCTTATCAGGCTGTAAATTCACACAAACCATTCCCGCTCCCACGCCTTCGCCTGTACCAACCTTTACACCTGTCCCTCCCACACCTCTGCCTGTTCATTTCTATCAAATAGGTACTATAATTAAATTTGACAGAAATGGAAATGGCAGGAATTTTTTTGTAACAGGCTGGAGTGAACCTGAAGAAGGTTCTACCTGGACATGTGATAAAAAGGCAGAACTGATTTTTCAGATAAATCAGAAAGAAATAACCTGTGATGTTATAATGAAGGTTAATCTTGAACCAAATATAGCAAAAGGAAAGAGGCAGAGGGTTTATATATATGCAAACGGCAGGAAAATTGGGAAATGGGTTGTATCTTCACCGGGAGAATATAGAATTATCATACCTGAAGTATATTTACTGGACCCTCTCCTTAGAATAACCTTTGAATTACCTGATGCATTTTCTCCGAAGAGTCAGGGCACGGGAGAAGATCTGCGAATACTTGGTATCAGGGTCATTGATATGGTATTAATGGAAATATACAGACCCGGTGAGAAGATCAGCTTTATTAAAGGCGGTAACGGAGATTTTTACAAAGGTAAGGGTTGGAGTAACGCCGAAGATGATTTTACATGGACAGACGGGAAAAAAGCCGAAGTGAATATATCTGCCGGTGATATCAAAGGGAAACTTATCATGAAGGTTTTTATGGGAGGCCTGTTCAATCCCGGGAAACTCGAGGCACAGAGGGTAAATATTTATATCAATGGCACTAAAACCGGCGAGTTGGTCGTTAAAGATAAAATGGAATATACCATAGCATTGCCGGAACATTCTATTGTTAATAATAATATACATATTCTTTTCGACATGCCTGATGCAAATATACCCGGGAATATCGGATTAGCAGGGGATGACGTGAGAACTCTGGGATTATGCGTGGAATATATTATGCTGGAATCAGTTCAGAAATAATGTACAAGCTCTTCTATACCATTCTCTGGCCCAATCTCCGGATTATATCCGGCAGATAGAGATTTTGAAATATCAAAATCCTGATTGAGACTCAATATATCTACCTTTGCAACTGAAAGAAAGGGGGCTTTCCCGGGACATAGCACAGAAAAAACTCTCTCAAATAGAAAAGCCAGAGGTACAGCTATCATTCTTGGAACAGTAACAGAAGGAATATTTACGCCGGACTTTTTTGCTATAATATGACTCATCTCCGAAACAGTAAGGGCTTTTCTGTCTGCAAGGATATAGGTTTCCCCTGCCCTGCCCTTTAAAGCCATATCAATAAATCCTTTGCAGAGATTGTCTATATGAACCATATGAATCTTATTTTTACCGGTTCCGATAATAATAAAGCTCCTCTTTTTTATCAGATTGATGAGTTTATAGAGAAAACCATTGTCTCCCGGCCCGTAAACTATAGATGGTCTTATTATAATAGTATTTTTATAATTGAGACAGATTTTTTCTGCTTCACTTTTAGATTTATGATAATTTCCCCATGGTTTCAGAGGAGAACTTTCCGAAAGCCCTGTACCAAAGCCCATAACTCCTACTGTGCTGCAAAAAATGAATCTTTTAACATTACAGGAAGCTTCCAGGAGTTTTTCTGTCAGGAAAATATTGGATTTTTCATAGGCTTTCCAGGTAAGACCTGTTTCTCCCCTTAAAGCAGCAAGATGAAATACTGTGTCTATATCTGACATAGAGGATTTAAGGAAAGAGTCGTCAAATAAATTGCCCTGAAATATTTTTACTCTTTTATCTATTTTATCTATATTTGAAGTCTCTCTGAGAAGAACAGTTACATTGTAATTCTGGAGGAGAAGTAGCTCTGTAAGTCTTTTTCCTATGAAACCAGTAGAACCAGTGACAAGTATATTCATATACAAAATTTCTATCTTTCATTGGCTTCATCTCTGTTGAATTTAAATTCTTCCGTATTAATTTTTATAATCGATAGAGAATTAAATACTTTTTTTACTACAGGTTTAATTATTACTTCCATTTCTTTATCCAGGTAATTATCAGGAAGGTCTATTAAATTTTTCAATTCCTTACCTTTTACAAATTTTTTATAAATTTCAACTGACATAAAAATGTCACTTCCTATTTTCAAGTTTCTCTGAATCTATTTTACCATGAAAGGGAAAATGTTCAATAATATTTTTTTATCTTAAAGGGTTTTACTCTTAAAAAAATTGCGCTATAATTATGAGAAATTTCAGCAAATAATCCTCCTGTCACGCGTTACGCGTTACGCGTTACGATAACACAGGGACATAATGTACAAAGGAGCAATACTATGAGTAACAAATTTCCCTCACTGGAAGCCATACTTAAAGCTTGTGAGAACTCTGAAAAGAAGGTAACTTATTTTGTACCGGCACCATGGACATTAGATCCGATGAAAGGTACCGAACAACTCGCCGAAATGGTTAATTCAGGAGATGTCATACGTCCCGTATCAGTAGAATCTCCCTATAAATTAATAGAAGAAACGGTAAAGAATATACTGAAATATAATAGAGAACATGATGAACCGGAAAGAGATACTGACATAAAAACAGGGAAAGGCATCAAAGCAGTAAATTCCCTTGCAAGGGTACTGTCCATGTATGATCATAACGGCGATGGTTTTATAGGTTCTTCCGGCACAGAAAATATTATCCTGAATTCGGAAGGTATCTGTGAGATGGGAACCTTTATAAAGAATATTCTTGTTCTCCCCTATCTTAAAGCACTGGGGTTCAATACAATCCATCTTCAGCCAATAACGGAAATTGGAGTGTACGGGAAAAAAGGAAATCTCGGATCTCCTTTTGCCATAAGAGATCCTTTCTCAATTGACCCTAACCTTGCAGATCCGCTTTTTGAATTTAATGCGGAAGAACAGTATCTTGCCTTTATAGAAGCAGCACATGCGCTGGGTATGATGGTTATTCAGGAGGTAATCCCCAGGACTCTTTCCATTGACTCCAAGATTCTTGAGAAAAACCCCGAATACGGCTACTGGATAAAAGAAGGTTCCCCTAAAAGAATGCCCGATTATTACCATCCTGACTATGAATACCCGACATCACAGGGAAACATGAGATTTCCTGACAGAAAATCATTTGAAGAATGGTTCTTCGGTGAATATCAGAGTAAGATTTACAGCGGTAAATACGGTATAGACGATCTTATTGATGTAAACAAAACAGATCCTGAATATGTAAGTTTCTTTGTACCGGCACCGGATCAGGTAAAAAGAGAGAAAGACGGAAGACTTGTGGGATATTATAAAGATTCTTCTGACAGAGCAGAGGTCTTCCCTGCTTTCTGTGATACTCCCTTTGAAATTCAACCTTTCTGGCAGGATGTTACCTATCTTCGTCTTTATGCGGACACTCATGGTGATTTACCACTTGTTACTCCTCTTTCTTTTGTTACTGCCAAATTTTTTAAAGATGTAGAACCTGAAATAGAAAGAAAATACAGGAATGAACCAGTATGGAATATGATTACAGGTTATTTTGATAAATTCAAACATATGGGGGTTGACGGCTTTGTCCTGGATATGGGTCATGCCCTCCCTGCAGATCTGAAATCTGCCATAAAGAACGTTCTTCCCAATGTATGGGAAGAAAATCTTGCAGCAGGATTTTCATTCCTTTCAGAAACTCCAACTGTTATAACAGGAAAAGTCTTTGCCTACGGTGAACCGGGATATAATAACAGAGAAGAAATGAAATACTATGAGGAAAATCCGTTAGAAACAGTAAGGTTTCATATAAAAAATATGAGGAGACTTTTTGAAGAAGTTTCCGAATTTCAACATTATAAAGGGAAAATGTTTGGCTATCCTGATAATTATAATACAAAAAGAATAGGCCAGTCCACTGCAACAAGGATTCTCACAGAGGCTCCGCTAAGAAACGGAACAACCCCTGACTTCACAAAAGCCCCTGTAGACCAGGATAAAGCAAGGAAAATTTCTCTGCTTTATTACAGTCTCTTCAGTATATTTTCAGAAAAAGAAGACAGTCCATTTCTCTTCAATCCTGTTTTCGGCACAGAATTTGTTGCCACTTCCACTGTGAATGTAGGTCTGAATACCCATATAGATGAAGCAAATCAATTTTTTGATTATATGAGCAGTGACGAACAGAGTAAGCATCAGGAAGCGGAAAAATTACTTCTTATGAGTAAGCCTGACACTTCTACAGGCGAATGGACAGGAAAAAATCACTTTATAGGGGAAATTCTACAGATAAACTCTGCTATAAAAGAGTTAAAAACGCTGTTAAAGAAAAACAGACTCGTGGAAGTATTAAATACAAGAAACAGAGAGGTTTTATTTCTGTCTCTTTACTGCGAGGAGGGAGAGAAACTGGCAATAGTGGCAAATCTGGACCTGGACAGAGAACATACGGTAGAACTGCCATTCTGTATAAACCATTATTATTTCAACAGGCCTGACAATTCTCCCGGAGAAGGGTATAAGGGGCAGATTGTTTTGCCGCCGGCACATGTGACGGTATTTTCTTATTAATCTCGTAACGCGTAACGCGTAACGCGTGACGGGAGCAAGACCTTTATTACATGCTTATTACCGTAACAGGTAAAAGGGTATCCATAAAAAGCTTCTGACTGGCAGGCTCTGGAGAAGAAAAATTAG
>JAKPQU010000065.1 GCA_029555925.1 Bacillota bacterium | reverse complement strand
CTAATAAGTTATGAAATACACTATAAAGCACTGATATACCAAGTGTTCACTGGAAAGTTTTTTAAAAACAACTTGAATGATAAGACAGTAATTCAATTTTAAAGGGTATAATATACTTGTGAGAGAAATCAAGAACTGGAGGAATATTGTTATGAATTTTAAATCTAAGAATGTTCTGATTACCGGAAGGCTTGGTTTTATCGGCTCAAATCCGGCCTCTCACCCGGTAAAAGAGGAAGCACATATAACACAGCTAGATAGTCTTATTCCTGAATAAGGAGGCAATCTCTGGAATATTGAATCTATAATGAATGGAGATAAAACGGAAATGAATAAAGATTTCATACCTGTAGCCAATCCTAAAGAACAATTTAAATCCTATGAAAAAAAAATAATCGATAAAATAATGAAAGTACTCTCAAAAGGAGTTTATATACTGGGCGAAGAGGTTGAATATTTCGAAAAAGAATTCGCTGAATTTCATGGAGTAAAATTTTGTATAGGTGTAGCAAATGGGACTGATGCCATAGCTATTGCTCTTAAAGCAACCGGAATATTACCAGGTGATGAAGTGATTACAGTTTCCCATTCTGCTGTCGCTACTGTGTCTGCCATAGAGCAGATTGGAGCAATTCCGGTTTTTGCTGATATAGATTTGAAAACAAGGTGTATTGATCCGGGACAGATTTCTCCTCTTATTTCAGAGAAAACAAAAGCCATAATTCCTGTCCATATATATGGTCAACCGGCCCCTGTGGAAGAGATATGTTCAATCGCCAGAAAACACCGGCTTAAAGTTATTGAAGACTGTGCTCAGGCCCATGGGGCGGAAATAGACGGCAAGAAAGTTGGTACATTCGGAGATGCAGGAGCTTTCAGTTTTTATCCCACTAAAAATTTAGGTGCCATTGGAGATGGAGGGGCTATAGTAACAAATTCATCTGACATAGCAGAAAATGCCAGAAATATTCGCCAGTATGGCTGGGAAAAACGTTATATAAGTTCAGTACCCGGGATAAACTCTCGCCTGGATGAAATACAGGCAGCTATCCTGCGAGTAAAACTACCTTATCTATTAAAAGACAATGAACGTCGTAGAACAATAGCAGGATATTATAAAAAATTTATTAATAATGACAAAATATCTCTGCCCTCAGATATACCCGGAACTGTCCATAGTATGCATTTATTTGTAATAGAATGTGATAATAGAGATGAACTTCAAAAATATTTAATGAAAGAAAATATCGGAACAGCTATTCATTATCCAATGGCTATACATCAGCAACCGGCATATGCAGGCAGGATTCGTGGAAGTAATAAGTTATCTAATACAGAAACACTTTACAGAAAAATATTAACTTTGCCTATCTATCCGGAATTATCTGAAGAACAAATTGTCAGGGTATGCAACGTTTTAAATGGCTTACGTTAAAGTGCCTTTTTCGAGACAATGTGAATTGACACAGGATTGCTTATACGACCAGTGGGCTGAAATTATGGTAAAACATTAACCACTTTAATAAAGCCACATATATTTCCTTTGATATATTTGATACGGCAATTATGCTCACTTTATATGTTTAATATAATTCCATATCCTTTCCGAAGCCCTCCCATCTTTATATCTAAAAGCCATATCCAGTATTTCTCTTCTTTTATCTTTATACTCATCTTTACCTTCTACGATGCATGATATAATTTCATGTTCAAGTTCATCGTAATTCTTGCATTTCGGCCCCGGTGTTATCCAGTCATAGTCAAACTGAAATTTTCCGTCTTTTTCAATATAATGCTTGAAATCATAAGGGAAAAACACTACAGGTTTATCCAGGAAAAGATAATCGGTATAGATGGAAGAGTAATCTGTTATCATGAGATCCGTCAGAGGCAATACCGGATAAACATCTTTATGATTATCATATTCCATAATATGTTCCAGTTCATTTACTTCATACTTATGTCTTGGATTGGGATGAAATTTCAATATAAAAAGTATTTTATATTTTCCGGCCATTTCATCCAGTTTTTTTATATCCAGAGCACCGTCCATTAAAGGATCCCTTCCGGTTCTGCTGAAAGTGGGAAGGTATATTACTATTTTATAACCATTATTCTTAAATTCTTTTACTTTCTTTATCTTTTCTTTATCCGTTCCCATTAACAAAATATCATTTAATTCCATAAAAAAACAATCATTTCTCGGATATCCTGCTTCAATTACTTCCTTATAATCAAAAGCTTTTGAAAAAACATTGGTCGTATAAAACTCTGACGTAGAAACGAATAAATCATATTTTACATATAAACCTCCGAGAATATAAACGCATTTTTTAAATAATCTTGTAAACCGGTTTACAAACTTCAGTTGCGAATGTCCTATTATTTTAAAACCAACACCATGCCATAACTGAATTTTATAACTTTTAATAAAAAAATAATATTTCAAATTTGTATACCACCAGTAATTATCAACAACAAGCATGGAAGTTCTTAACATCATAAAAATACCGTACAGAGAGGGGTAAAACAGAACAGGAAGTTTTTTTTCTTTCAATTCATTAAATATCTGTTTGTTTTCAGTCAGAAAATAAATTTCCCTGTTATGGTCTTTTACATTATGGAGATAGGTAAATAAATATTTAACATTATCAATGAATAAACCGTCATTAACTCCGATAAAAAGCATTAAATTTCTTTTTTCAGGTATTAAATATGCAAGAGGTACAATAAAGATCCATCCGATAAGAAAGGATAGACCATATTTTATATAGTAAAGAATAAGACTAATTTTCTTTTCTGACATCTATTACCTGTCCTGTTAAATCTGACAATAAGGTCTTTAAAGACATTACTGCAACTTTTTCCGGATCCAATAAAGTCTCCTGCGGCTCTTTTCCAAAATTCTCCAGTCTCATAGGCGTGGCTGTTCTTTCCGGGTTTATAACGTTTATCTTCACATGATCAATTAACAGTTCTTCTGCCATAGCCTGAGATAAATTTACGATAGCAGCTTTTACGGAAGAATAAATGGAATATAATGCTCTTCCTCTTGTATAGGAACTGGATGTAAAGAGGGCAATACTGCCTTTCGTTTCCCTCAGATATTTTATGCCTGAGCTGACAATATTTATGGCGCCAATATAATTTGTATCGATTTCTTCTCTTATATGTGCAGGTTCTCTCAGTTCCAGTTTCCCCATCCTCATAATACCGGCTGTATTGACTATATAATGTATCATTTTTTCTTTTCTGTAGACCTCTTCTAAAGCCCCTGAAACATCTGTAACAGATGCTACATCTACAGAGTTCTTTCGGGAAAAGCCATAAACTTTAGCACCATAAGTTTCTGCCATATGAACGATTGATTTGCCAATTCCTCTGCTTGCGCCAAAAACAACAATTACTTTATCCTTCAAGCCATTTAAGGATATATCTTCAGACATGGTTATACTCTTCAGTTGAAAAAGCTTATCTGCAAGAAAAATATCTTCCTGATAGGTGATTTTTATATTTTTTTCTTCACCTTTTACCACATAAATATGTGCAAGTTTATAGGTCAATACAAGTCCGCAATCATCGGTAACATCAATCTGATCATTTAATGCCCTTCTATGAGCTTCTTTAATGAGTCTGACTCTGAAGGCCTGAGGAGTCTGTCCTCTCATCATATATTTCCTCTGAGGAATATTTTCTATGACCATAGAGTCATTTACGGTTATTATTGTATCGGCAGAAGGGATGGCAACATCAACGGCATCATATTTTTCCAGTGCTTTTATGCAATCCTCAATTACCCTGTGAGAAATAAAAGGTCTCACTGCATCATGAATGAGAACCAGCGCATCGTCATCTTCCAGAGCACTTACTCCAATATAAGAACTTTCACGACGGGTCGCTCCACCGTTCAAAACCTTTCTTATTTTTTTATAATTATTTTTTATAATTATCTCTTCCATTAAATGTCTGAACATAGGATGAACAACAATAATTATGTCATCTATATGATTATGCCGTTCGAATGTATCTATAGTATGTTCAACAAGAGTTTTTCCTGCAACCTTCAGGAATTGTTTGGGTATATGAGAATCAAGCCTCTCTCCGATACCAGAAGCCAGTATTAATCCATAGACCTTATTCATTTATTTACCTCACGGTTCTATAATTCTAAATTCATTACTGATGTCATAAAAATTTATATACTATAAATTTTAACAAAAATATTGAAAAAAGACAAGTTTTATAGTATTCTATTTAAATATATTATCATAAAAAGTTATAAGGAGAAAGGATTACATGAATATATCCATAATCGGTTCCGGCTACGTAGGGCTTGTGAGCGGCACATGTCTTGCAGAAATAGGACATAATGTTATCTGTGTGGATAATAACCCTGACAAAATTAATTTATTAAAACATGGTAAAGTGCCTTTTTATGAACCTTCATTAGAGCCTCTTATTAAATATAATGTGAAAGAAGGTCGTTTAAATTTTTCCGGTGACATCTCGGATGGTGTTAAACACAGTGAGGTTATTTTTCTATGTGTGGGAACACCGCCTATGCCTGACGGAAGTGCAAACCTGGAATATGTGAGACAGGTTGTTGCAACTATAGCAAAAAATATGGACAGCTATAAGCTGATAGTTGAAAAAAGTACTGTACCTGTTCAGACAGGAGAATGGCTCGGAAATCTTATTAATGATTATCTCGAAGATAAAACTGTGCCATATGATATTGCATCAAACCCGGAATTTTTAAGAGAAGGTACTGCAGTTCATGACTTTATGCACGCCGATCGTATAGTAATAGGTGCAAACAGTGAACGGGCATCCAATCTGCTGATAAAAATTTATACCCCTCTTAACGCACCGATATTACTTACTGACATAAACAGTGCGGAGTTGATAAAACATGCCTCCAATGCATTCCTGGCTACAAAAATATCTTTCATTAATTTTGTTGCTGCAATATGTGAAAAAACCGGTGCAGATATAGATAAAGTTAAGATAGGGATAGGCATGGATAAAAGAATAGGCATGGATTTCTTAAATGCCGGCATCGGCTACGGCGGTTCATGTTTTCCCAAAGATGTACTCGCATTCAAAGCTATTTCCAAGAAGGTTAATATAGAGCCGACTATTTTAAATGCAGTGGATGAAATAAATAGCAGTCAGAGAGAAAGATTTATCAATAACATTAAAGTAAAACTCGGAAACATAAGAGATAAGACTATAGCTATTTTAGGTCTTTCTTTCAAGCCAAATACAGATGATATAAGGAGTGCACCCAGTCTTGATATTATACAGGCTCTCAAAGATGAAGGAGCTAATTTAAGAGTATATGACCCGGAAGCTATGAATAACGTAAAACATATTTTTCCTGATCTTTATTTCGGGGAAAATAGTTATGATACAATTGCCGGTTCCGTGGCTGCCATATTTGTTACAGAATGGAAGGAATTTAAAGAACTGGATTTATTAAAGATAAAAAATGAAACAAACTGTGATACCATATTTGACGGCAGAAATATATTTCAGCCCTGTCGTATGAAATTACTCGGATTTAAATATTATTCTATAGGCAGAAATTTTATGCAATAGGACTAAGTACCGCTACAGATAAAAGGGTATCCATAAAAAGCTTCTGCCTGGCAGGCTCTGGAGAAGAAAAATTCGTTTTTTCTATAGTATTAGAAATTAAATAAGGGCTAATTTATTGTCTGTAAAACAAATTAAATAAGGCACATTATTTTTCTTCGTAAGAGCCTGTCAGGCAGAAGCTGATAAATGGTTACGAATTTATCTGGAGCGGCAATTAGGTAAACTTATTATTTGTAGTTCCAGAAAGGGAATACTTTACGCCTCAAGTAGCCGGACTGACTGAGTATACCTTTATACATACCCATACCAAATATTTTTCTGGCCAGAGATGTAGGGCCACAGAAACCTCCTGCAGGCACTCCCAGAACTGTTTTTGTAATCATATTGGTACAATTTGAACATGGACGATTTATCTCACCTGTAATATGTTTATGGCGAAGTTCTACCACAGGTTCATCATTCCAGATATGTAAAAGATTTTTATTTTTTCTGTCACCCAGTACTAATTGATTTAAAAGATCAAGACAGCAGGCAACTACTGTACCGTCCCAGCGAATGCAGAGAGACGTCCAGAGATAGGGACAGGGATGATAATTACTGCGGGAAGGATCTATTACAGTTAATTCGGGTATACTGACATTTTCATTATCAGGGAAATCCTGATTCCAGTTACCAAAAGGAAGTACAATAAAATCATCTACCGGGAGTTCGAAAAAGAGACTTCGGAAAGCTTCACGTTTCTCGGAAGAAAAAGCACCCTTGCCGCTGCTGTCTTCCATGCTTCTTATTCTTACAAATATATCATGATTATTTATTTTTTTAAGGTTCAAAAAAGAACGGATATTCTTCAGTGTACCATCAAACTTTGCATTCACCCTGATTTTTTCATAAGTATCACGTTCATAGCCGTCAAAGGATATAGAAATAAAATCAAGGCCACTTTCCAGAAGTTCTCTGCCAAGGTCTTCATGAAGCAATACACCGTTGGTATCCATTAAAACATTTAATTTTTTCATTTTCGCGTATCTAACCATACCGACTATATCTTTATGGAGAAGGGACTCTCCTCCAAGCATTAAATAGGTCTCTAAAACATATGGTGATATTTCGTCTACTATGTCTTTAAAGAGGTCAAAAGACATAAAACCTTTCTTTATCCTATCATCTGTATAGGTACCGGGACACATGGGGCACTTTAAATTACAATGATTTGTCGGTTCTATCCAGAAAAGAGACGGCCTAGATCTTACGTATTCTTTATGACCGATAAAATTAAGATAAGAATAAAAGATATTAAAAGCAAATTTTATTTCTCTAAACATTTATATCAACTCGACTTTAAATATTTTATGCATCTCTTCTGCAAGTTTTTTCCTGTTAAGATGTTTTCTCACATAATCTCTCCCGTTCCTGCCCATTTCTTTGCATTTCTCCCTGTTCTTCAGACACCATGTAAGCTTTTCTGCCAGTTCCTTATGAGATCTGCCGAGTCGAAAACCACATTGTCCTTCTTCTATGATATTTCCCGTATCGCCCTCTTCCGATACAAGCAGAACAGGTTTGCCCATAGAAAGATAATCTAAAACCTTGTTCTGGAGCAGGAGTTTCCCGGTAGGAACAGGAGGATATATAGCTACTGTGACATGGGCGGCATTTAAATATCCGGCCATATCCTGCCTTTTTTTAATGCCGAGAAAGTGAATATTTGCAAGATTTTTTTCCCTGCCATAATTTATAAGTTTCTCCTTTTCCGCTCCGTCACCTATAAAGACAAAGGCAAATTTTTCGCTTTCTTCAAGGAGTTCCACCGAATATAACAAATCATGAAGATAATTAAATTTACCTATACCGCCGACATGCATAACTATAAATTTATCGGTAAATCCCTTCATATCTTCAGGGATTTCTGTTTCTTCCGGATAATTGAGCATCCATTCGTCAACACCGTTATAAACAATATTTATTTTAGAAGCATTAATACCACGGGATTCTATATAATCTGCATAGCCTTTTGTGATAACAACTATTCTGTCGGCTGTTTTATAGAGGAATTTTTCGAGTAAAGAAGCAACATAGATTAAAAATTTGTTTTTTACAAGCCCCATCTCTGCTGCCGCCTTCGGCCACAGATCTCTTACTTCTAAAATACATGGTACACCTTTAATCCTGCTTACCATATAACCTGCCAGTGCAGTAAGAAGTGAAGGGGATGTAGTAAGAATAATGTCACATGGGCCGGTTTTAAAAGATGCAATAAGAGACAGTAGAAGAAAGGTTATATAACAGAATATTTTTCCGATAAATCCTTTTCTGTAGGTAGACGGTATACATACTCTTATAAGTTTTATTTTCCCCGGCACAGGTTCTTTTTCCTGGAATATACCTTTAAAATCAGGGAAATTTTTTCCAGTAAAATAATTAAGAGAACCTCCGAGGACGGTAAATTCGTATCCCTTTTCCAGAAGGTACTTAAACATTTCTATATGCCTTACTTCTCCCGGTTCATCTTCCAGAGTAAAAAACTGATGAATAAACAGCACTCGCATAAAGTTTCTCCTTTATATATCATTTATTCTTTACATCAAAATAATTGCAGGGGCACATCTGGCACCCCTGCAAAAAATCTATTTAATAACAGGCATGACCGGAGCGGTCACAACCACATATGAAAATTAATAAACAGTGAAGCATAAGACTTCATCATTTTCATATAAATTAATTTAAATCTAAAATTTCATCGGCAAGATCTACATATTCGAGTCCTTTTTCTATAACCAGCTGACCTGCCGCCTGTTTCTGCGTACCACTCTGTATGAGCTTCATTCCTTCTGCTTCAAGGTCTTCGCCCTGCTGCACCATATGGCGGCCTGCTTCTCCGATTGCTTTGCCTTCAGCCTTCATCTTCTGAGCTTCTTTAAGCATTTCAAGACCTTTCTTCTCCAGTTCCTTGCCTCTTGCTTCCAGTCTGGAACCGAATTCTATACGTTCAAGAGCCTTATTTTCATCACTCTGAAGATCTTTTTCTCTGTTAAGACTTTCTTTTATCATGGAGAGACCGTCTTGTTCTTTCTTTCTTGCTTTACTTTCAGCGGAAAGACCTTCCATTAATTTCCTGAACCCTGCAATGGTTCGTGTTTTATCTTCTGATTTTAAAGAGTTATTTATGGCAGAAAGACCATTTTGTTCCATATCCTTTGCCTGACTTTCCATCTCCATACCGCTGTCAAAGATAGACAGGCCAAAATCTTCACTTTTATGGCCTTTAGCTTCAAGGTCTCTTCCGTATCTTATCATATCAAGGCCGTCTTCTTTAAGACCGAAACCTTTTTCTTTCAGGCCTGTTCCTTCTTTTTCATATTTCCGTGCCTGTGCTTCTTTCTTTTCTGACATAGAGAACTTCCTGTAAGCTTTTCTGTCCAGCTTATGAGCAAGAGAAAATTCTCTCTTTGCGGAAAGTTCATGTATAAATGCTTCATGAGATAGTTGCAGGGCTTCCATTCTTTCTTTCTGTGCAAGAGCCATGTTATCTATAGCCTCCAGCTCATCGGCAAGACTCTCTTTTTTATTGCAGAGTGCCATTTTCATCAAATGAAGCTTTTCTGCCATCTGTCCCATCTGACATCCTAACGGTGTCACAGGAGGGAAAGGAGTAAAAGGATTGGGAGCCATAAACATCATGGGAGGACAGAAAGCCATCACAGAGTTGCAACAGCATGCCGGCACTGTACATAAGGACTGAGCCTTATTATAAAGCTCTTCTGCCTTATGATCATGCCTCATGGATGCAAGGACTTTATTATTTACGGCACTCAAACGGGAGAACTGATTTTCTTTTATACTATCAGCTCCTGACTGATCTTTTTCTGCTTCTTTCAGTTCTTGTTTGGCAGTAGCCTTATGTGTTTTTGCTTCAAATTTAAGAGAAGCTGCCTCTTCTTTTAACATACCTGCCTGAGCAAAACCGGCCTGTGCTTCCTGAAGCAATTCTTCTCCTCTAAGAAGAGATTTATTGCCATCTTCATAGAGGGTTCTTCCCTCTTTCTTTATGTGCTCTCCTTTTTTCTGACTGTGAAGACCTGAAGATATATAATATCCTCCTGCATCCTGAAGGGATTCTCCATCTCTTTCAAGCTCGATGCCGGCTTTCAGTTCTTCTGCGCCTGAAGATTTTCTCTTTTCATGGAGTCTCTCTCCGGCAATACTGTCAGCTATACTCCGTGCCGCTTCTTTTTGTTTATTTTCTGCATTTATCTCCCGATTTATTCCTTTTGCTAATTTCTCTGCACCTTTTAATTTTTTCTTTTCCAGGGAACCTTCTTTTGAGATAGTTTCTTCCATGAGGGAAATGCCTTTATGCTGAACTTTTTCTCCGAGACTGTCCATGGAGAGACCGCTATTAAGATTTACAAGTCCTTCATCTCTGACTGCTGCCGAAGAGGATTCATATGCTTCTCCAAGACCTATATAAGTATTTCCGATGCTCTGAAAATCCTTTCCGTCATCCTGTGATTGAATACCATCCTCTACAAGTTTTCCGCCCTCTGATTTCATGGAAAGACCCTTTTTTATATCTTCAAGTCCTTCTTTTCTCAATCCGGCAGATACTTCGAAAACATCGGTACTTTCCAGTATTGATTTTGATTGTTCTGTCTTTGGTTTTGCTTTAATAAACTGTCCCTGGCCTGTCAGTTTTATATTTTTAAGAGGATCCATAATGTTAGCTCCTTTATAATCTCAAAAGTTCATGAAATTTCCCCTTTATAAGAATATCATATAATAGATTTTTTTGTACTTCTTATTTGTTAAAATTTTGTTAATTTTTTTCTCAATCTTTTTTTGATATAATAGATCAGGTGATTTACTATGAAATATTTTATTATATTTATTTTAATATTAATCTCTTATATGAATTCTTTTCCTTCTGAACATAAAATAACTCTTTATATAAACAATAAACCTGTAGATACGAAGATATTTTTATTAGAGGATAATAAACCTGCCGCTTCTGCAGAAATACTTGCTTCGAGTTTGCATTTAAATTTTAAATATGACAGTACTTCAAATATTTTATATATGGGAGATAAAATTTTCAAAGGGGAAAAAATAGCAACAGGCAATATAATTCTTATTTACGTGAAAGATTTTGCCGACTTCGCAGAACTGACCTGCTGTTATGATAAAAAAGCCAGAACCGTAGATCTCAGAAATTTCCATGTGAGACTTCAGGAAAATTCCAATAAAAATATTCCCGGTAAAACAAGGGCTGAAGAAAAAAAAGGGGACGAAATAAAAATAGTCCGGGAAAAAACAGAACAGGGAAAAGACAATACATTTATTGTTTATGCTACAGTTCAAAATATTTCAGCTTCAATTCTGGATATGGTAATAGTAAACTGCATCTTTATCCATCCGGCAGGACAGATAATAGACAGGCAGTCGGTCTGCCTGAACAGCATGAATCCCGGAGATTGCAGAGAAATTTCCTTTTCCGTAGAAAAACCTCCTGCAGATCCGGGAGCAGACGGGGGAGGCATTTTTTATGGTTCAGTAAGAATTCCAGGCGGAGGAACTTATTCTTCAGTTGGACTTTCCGGAGGGGCAACAGTGCCACAGCAACTTGTTACACCTGATTACAAATTATCAACAGACTATAAGGTAAGAAATAATTAATCTATTTTTTTCTTAAATTTTCTTACGCTCATAGTAAATATAATCATAGCAATGAATACCATAGGAATTAATTCCTGATAAAGCACGGAAATATCGTTTCCCCTGAGAAATATTCCTCTCAGTATATTTATAAAATATCTCATTGGATTTATATAGGTAAGTAATTGAAAACCATAGGGCATATTCTTTATCGGGAATACAAAACCTGAAAGTAATATGGCAGGAAAAAGATAGAAGAAACCGCTCATCATAGCCTGTTGAAGGGTTTTACAGACAGTAGAAATATAAAGGCCTATTCCCAGGGCATTTATTATATAAATAAGAGTCGCAAGACACAGAAGGGGAATACTGCCTTTAAGAGGCACCTGAAACCACAGCAGGCCGACGATCGTTATAAAAATAACCTGACCTATACCTATGATGCCGAAAGGAACGGTTTTTCCTATTATAAGTTCTACGGGACGTATGGGTGTAACCATGAGCTGCTCAATAGTCCCCATTTCTCTTTCTTTGACTATTGCCAGAGCAGTAAAATTGATAACAGTTATTGTTATAAGCATGGCTATAACGCCCGGGATAAAAAAATTGCTGCTTTCAAGCTGGGGATTATACCAGAATCTGTCTTCAAGTTTTATAGACGGTATGCCGTCGGGAACAGGTCTTAATTTCTGACTGTAATTGGTTACGATACGGGTGGAATAGTTAAGAACCGTATAGGAAGTTGTCGATTCAGTGCCGTCTATTAGCATCTGTATCTTCGCCCCTCCTGTCCTCTGAAGGTTAGATGCAAAATCAGGCGGTATATTAAGTGTTGCTTTCACATCGCTTTTTTCCAGTAATCTTATAAGATCTTCTTCTCTGTCACAATAATAGTCAAGGTTAAAGTAACCTGATCGTATAAACTGTTCTATAAGGTTCCTGCTTTCAAAGCTTCTGCTTCTATCCAGGACAGCAAGAGGAATATGCTTTATATCAGTTGTAGCAGCATAACCGAAGATAAATAGCTGCAAAAAAGGGGTTATAAATATCATAGCCCTTAATTTCGGTTCTCTGAAGGTCTGTATAAATTCTTTGATTAATATCTGTTTTATTCGTTCAAACATTTTATAAATTCTCGTAACCCGTGACGCGTGACGCGAGATTAACTCTCATAAATTTCGTCCAGACAACCATGATCCGGTGAACACAATGAAGAATTGGAACTTATACTCACTTCAATCCTCACTCTTCACCCTTCACGATTTACAAAAGTTTCTTTTTAAATCTAAGACAGGCATTGTTATAAACTGCAATTGTATAAATCAACAGCAACAGTCCGGGAAACCATAAAATATCCAGGCCAATGCCCTTGAGGAATATACCTTTCATTATAATTATAAAATATTTCGCAGGAACTATATATGATATATACTGTATTGCAGAGGGCATACAGTATATGGGAAACATAAATCCTGAGAGCCAGAAAGAAGGAAGAAAGGTTGTCAGTATTGCCATCTGAGATGCAAGAAGCTGATTTTTTGCCATAACTGAAAGCATAATGCCCCAGGCCATGACACCTGTAATAAAAATCAATGAAAATCCTATAACTTCCAGAAAACTTCCCCTGAGAGGAACTTTAAATATAATTGTTCCTGTTGCCACAGCAAGCATTACATCTATAAAACCTATAATTATATATGGTATCAGTTTTCCCGTGATAATTTCCCTTGCTGTTACAGGGGTGGCTATTAATTGTTCCATAGTTCCTCTGTCCCATTCTTTTGCTATTGTAAGTGCTGTAAGTAAAGAAGCCACTACCATGATTACCACTGCTATGAGTCCGGGAATAATAAAATTTCTGCTTTCCAGTTCTTCATTATATAAAACCCTTACCCTGTTATCTATTACTGTACCTAATTTTATACCTTTATCTGAGAGAGGTTTTTCGGCAAGTTCCAGATTATATATCTGTGTAATGGCCGTCACATAGCCTCTGGCAGTATTTGCAACATTCGTATCACTTCCGTCTATCATAACCTGCACTTTTGCTTCCTCCGATTTTTTGAGATGTTCGGTGAAATTATGGGGTATGACTATGCCCACAGAACAGGTACCACTATCCATAAACCATGTCATTTCCTTATATCCTGATGCATAATGTGTTACATCAAAATATTTTGTATTTCTGAAACGATCGAGATATTCCCGTGAAAGTTCCTGTCTGTCCTGATCCCATACGACTGTAGAGAGATGTTCCACATTAAGAGAAAGGCAGTAACTGTAAAGGAAAATCATGATAACAGGCATAAGTATTGCCATGGCAAGACTCCTGGGATCTCTTATTATCTGTATTATTTCTTTTCTGGCGATTGCTTTTAATCTTATAAGTTTCATAATTCTATAAATTCGTGACGCGTAATGCGTGATGCGTAATGCGTGTTTAATCCCAGGGCGTTTAATTAAACGCCCCT
>JAKPQU010000062.1 GCA_029555925.1 Bacillota bacterium | reverse complement strand
CAACATCATCATCAGGATTAATTTCAAGGCTTCTTTCATAACATTCTATTGCTTCTTTGTAATTGCCGATAGAATATAGAGAAACGCCTTTTGAGTTCCACACAAGTGGATCATCCGGATTGAGGGCAATACTTTTATTATAACAGTCTATAGATTTCTCATATTTTTCCTGTTCATAATAAACATCACCCATGCCGGCCCAGGCAACGGAATAATCAGGATTTATGTCTATTGCTTTTTCATAACAATCAAGGGAGTCACTATATTTTTTCTGTTCACAAAAAATTTTTCCCTTCATAGTCATGGCTTCTACATATGAACCATTTACTTCCAGAGATTTACTGAAATATTCAAGAGCTTCATTATAGTGTTTTTTTTCATAAAAAGCATAAGCTTTATTGGCCCAGATAATCGGATTGTCAGGCAGAATTTCAAGAGCTTTATCATAACATTTTATAGCATCGTTATATTTTTCTTTCAGATAAAATACATTTCCCTTTTGATTCCAGAGAACTCCTGATAAAGGACAGGCTTCTAATTCTTTATCATAATATGTCAACGCTTTATTAAGACAATCTTCTGCTTCTTTCTCTTTTTTCTGATAATATAAAACCTGTCCCTTTGAATGCCATGTATCTGCATATTCTCCGTTTATATTCAATGACTCATCATAACATTTAATAGACCTGTCATATTTTTTTCTCACGTATAAAGCATCTCCCAGTTTATTCCAGCTATGAATATCCGACCTATCAAATCCTTTTCCTTCATTATAAAGAGCGATAGCTTTATCTACATAATCTTTACCTTCATTAAATCCTTGTGCAAGTAAAAGTGTGCCTTTATTGTACAGGGCATCAACACAATCAGGGTCCGTTTCAATTGCTTTTTCGTAACATTCCATGGCCTGTTCATAATTACCTGTATTCTCCAGTATCTCTCCTTTTGTATTCCAGGCAGGGCCGTAATTTTTATCAATCTTTATAGCTCTATCACACTCTTTTAAAGAATCTTCATATTTACCCTGAAAATATAGAGATTTTGCTTTAATTGCAACAGATGGGGCGTAAGAACCTGCCAGGGCTTTATCACAATATAAAACAGCCATGGCATATTCTCCCTTATTATAAAAACTTTTACCTTTAGTATAATAATGTGTCATAATAACAGGTTTTACAGCAAAGTAGAGAATAATCACTGTTATAATGCCGAAAAAAAACAATAAACCTGTTGCAATTACTCCGATTATTATAAATTTTGTATTACGGGCAAGGAAAGAAGAAGATTTATCACTTTTACCGGGAATAACTTTTACCGGCTCAGTTTTTTTACAGAGAAATTTTTCGCTATCTGTTCCGGAAATCTTTGAAGAATCTAAAATTTTTCCACTATCTGTTCCTGAAATCTTTAAAGAATCTGAAATTTTTTCACTATCTGTTCCTGAAATCTTTAAAGAATCTGAAATTTTTTCACTATCTGTTACCGAAATCTTTGAAGAATCTGAAATTTTTTCACTATCTGTTCCGGAAATCTTTAAAGAATCTGAAATTTTTCCACTATCTATTCCGGAAATCTTTGAAGAATCTGAAATTTTTTCACTATCTGTTCCGGAAATCTTCGAAGAATTTAAAAATTTTTCACTATCTGTTACCGAAATCTTTGAAGAATCTGAAATTTTTTCGCTATCTGTTACCGCAATTTTAGAGTATGACTTACCTTCAGGCTCATAGCAGACAGGTGTAATAGTGCTTTCGTCTGTGACGGGAGGAAGAGTAATTTCTTCATCTATATTCACATCTGAAGAAATGTTCTCAAGAGCTTCTTTCATTTCCGCTGCATTTCTATAGCGGTCAGAAGCTCTCAGTTCAAGGGCTTTTATCAATATTTTTTCAAGTTCCGGAGATACCCGCGGATTCAATTGTCTTACAGGGCCGAAGGACAGGGCTGTTCTCGGTACAACACCTGTAAGAAGACAGTGCATTGTAGCTCCGAGAGAATATATGTCAGTTCTCGGTTCAGGTTTACCGTGTAATAATTCTTCAGGTGCATAGACAAGGGTACCAACTACTGTTTTTGTATTATCTACATCCGGTTCAACCGTTCTTGCTATACCAAAATCTACCAGTATTGCCTTATTATCAGAATTTCTTATCATAATATTACCGGGTTTTAAATCCCTGTAGACTACAGGCGGAGACTGGCTGTGCATATAATGAAGAGCATCGAGTATTTCTTTTGCCCATTCTATTACACGTATTTCATCTATACCTTCTTTTTTGTAATGTTTCAATATAGTAAAAAGATCATCACCTTCTATATAATCCATTACCAGATAATAACGGCCTTCCCAGGTAAAATAATCCCTTACAAAAGGTAAATTGGGATGTCTCAGGGTATGTAATATTTCAGCTTCCGTCTCAAAACGTCTCAGAATATAAGCTTTATCCTCCTCATCACCGGAAGAAGGGCTTAACATTTCCTTTACGGCACATGATGAATTTTTGAATCTTCTGTCCAGTGCTTCATAAACGGCTCCCATGCCTCCTGCCTTGATAAGTCTCTTAATTTCATAACGATTATCAAGTAAGATACCGGCTTTGAGCCTTCCGCTCTGAGTAACAATTTCTATTACGCCGCCGCATCCCTGACAGAATCTGGCATCATCTCTATTTTCATAACCGCATTTATCACAGAACAGCGCCATATATGTCTCCTGTAAGTGAATATTATTAGAACAATCAGTATCCTCGGGTGACGCGTCACGATATAAAATGCAACTATGATGCAGTTATTTCCTGACAGATCCTTTGTGATGTGTCATACGTGATTTTTTATCCTGCAAAACCTCACAGAATACTGACATAATAATATTTCTACAATAAAAAGAAAATCCTTTTTCAGTTATAATTAGTGAGTCGTGATGTATAACGCGTAACGCGTGACGGGAGGAGATAAAATCACAAATTATCCGGTGTTATATGTTCCGCTGTCACCACTAAATAATTATAGATTGTTATGAAACTAACTATAATCTCTTCACTCTTCACCGTTTAAACTTTTTCATGAAGATATACACTCTCATATCCCCAGGAGAAAAATATTTTTTCTGTCGCTTTTACCTTTAAATGGGGAACATCAAGGATATGACTGACTGTTATTATTTTTGTTCCCGGAGAAACTTCTTTAAATTTTTCCGCAAGTTTTTCTATTGTATCAGGATCGAACACAGTAGATACTATAAAAAATACGGTACCTTTAGAAAAATCTTCCAGAAGAAAATTGCCTTCTATAAAATTAACATGTTCAAAATTCAGAGATTCTTTTATTTTATTACTGTAATCGATAAAGGTAGGAATGGCATCTATTCCAAATACTTCTATACCATACAGGATATTACAGAAGAATACTACATTACCGGTACCTGAGCCAAGATCATAAAAGACATCCTTCTTATTCAATCCTGCAAGCCTGAAAATTCTCCAGGCTGATAAAAAGGGAGTTTCACCATAAGTAAGAGTATTTATAGGTATATCCATATTACGGCCTTCAGTGGCTACAATCTGATGACACATACCCCACGAATAAAAGGTAAGAAGTTTTAAATTTAACATGACGAATTTCCTTCTGAAAAAGAAAACAATAAATCCCAGAAATTGATTGTATGTCCTGCACAGATCCAGAAAAATCTGCCACATGGATCGTATCACAAACCCTTTAACGGTATAATCATCAGGATCTTCGTCAAGTGGAATTCCTTTTTCGCAGAAATAACAATCAGACTCTCCCCTGGGAAGGATTCTGAAACATTTTTCACAGAAAGCTATCGTGTGTTTCGGTCTTACAATAATATATACAGGTACCATCATGGGAAAGAAAAAAATTATGGCACTCCATAAAGGTCCGCTGAGACCTCTCTTTGAAGAATCCCTGAAAACCCAGACAGAGATGAAAAATATTACAATAATGAAAACTAATTTCCAGTCGCCGGGAAGAGCTTTTAATATGTCGAGAAATTGCATCTGAATAGTTCCCTGGTTAATCGTAACGCGTGACGCGTGACGCGTGACGCGTGACGCGTGACGCGTGACGCGTGACGCGTGACGCGAGGATTGCAGACTTTTATAATGATTTGAATATTCTATATCATTACAAAACTTTCCTACTCATATATAGGTAGGAATGAAAATTTATTAATTGTCTCTTTCCTCGCGTCACGCGTTACGCGTGACGCGTCACGATTAATATATTTGAGACATTTATTTAACTGCCATTCCTTAGTACCATAACAGGTAAAAGGGTATCCATAAAAAGCTTCTGACTGGCAGGCTCTGGAGAAGAAAAATTAGTTTTTTCTATAGTATTATACTTAATTTTGAAGACAATTGCATCATGAAAATACCAGGGAAAATTTTATTATTCTTTGTATTTTGACTGAATTTTTTATGCAATTATCTATGCATAAAAGTATAGAAATTAACCAGTGGTTAATTTATTGTCTGCAAAACAAATTAAATAAGGCAAATTATTTTTCTTCGTAAGAGCCTGTCAGGCAGAAGCTGATAAATGGTTACTAATTTACCTGTAGCGGTA
>JAKPQU010000057.1 GCA_029555925.1 Bacillota bacterium | reverse complement strand
ATGAGTCTTAAAATACTTTTAACCTTGGCCAGTAACTCTCTCAGGTCAAAAGGCTTTATTATATAGTCATCTGCGCCGTTTCTGAAGCTTTCAAGTTTGAAATCCATATCGTCACGGCAAGTTAACATAATGAGAGGTATGTTTTTAGTTTTGAAATCATTCTTCAACCTCTTACATACTTCAATACCATTTAATTTAGGGAGCATTATATCCAGAATAATAAGAGAAGGCTTATCTCTATAAGCCTTCAATAAACCTTCCTCTCCGTCAGAAGCGCTGATTATTTCAAAACCTTCCTGTTCCAATGGATATGTTAACATTTCTACAGTCAATTTTTCGTCTTCTACAATCAATATCCGTTTATTTATCATTCTGTAAACACCTTGCCCAACATATACCCCTGTGGAGAATTAATTTGTAAATAAATGAAATGATATAAAATATAAGTTCCTCCACATCTGAAGGATATCATTCAATTAACATAGAATTTACTATCTGCCTTATTTACCTTTTCTTTCTTAAATACATAATCAATACTATTGTTATTATTATCGGTATAACCAGAAACGGTGCCAGACATGGCAGAAAAATACTGGTAATGACCAAAAAAAGGAGAAAGTATTTTAATATACGAATAGTCCTGTCTACAGGAATACAATCCGCCTGGCCTGTTGTAAATTTAAGGAATTTACTTATGAAAAGCGCTATAGAGAACAATAATTTATCAAGCAAATCTATTACCCCCTTCATATTTTTTAAATTATACCATTATTTTATCCAATCTGCAAATTATTAATTATATATAAAGGTGATAAAAAATGAATACAGGAGATAAAAAAGATTTTTTTCGTAATATACCATCACTGGAAAAATTACTTTCCACAGAAAAATTTAAAGAATTAAATCAAAATTATCCGAGAAAATTAATCCTCAAGGCATCAAGGGATTATCTGGATATATTAAGAAAAACATATAAATCTGGAAAGGGATTGATAGATTCTTCTGTAGAACATATATATTTACATGTAACAGGCGAACTGGCAAAATATGACAGAAAAGGACTTAAAAGAGCCATAAATGCTACAGGTGTACCACTCCATACAAATCTTGGGAGAACACCATTATGTAAACGGGCACTGAAAAGACTTGAAGAAATCCTGCATGGTTACTGTACTCTGGAAATAGATGAAACTGGTAAAAGGGGTTCTAGACACAAAAGGGTGGAAGAACTGTTTCTGGAACTTACGGGAGCAGAAGCAGCGGTAGTAGTTAACAATGACAGTGCTGCAGTTTATCTGGTTCTGGAAAAACTTGCAAAAAACAAAGAAGTTATAATATCCAGAGGTGAACTGGTTGAAATAGGAGGAGGTTTCAGAATACCTGATGTAATGGAACGAAGCGGATGTCATATGGTAGAGGTAGGCACAACAAATAAAACACATATAGAAGATTATAAAAAAGCAATAGGTGCAGGCACCGGCATGTTGCTGAAAGTACATACGAGTAATTATAAAATAATAGGTTTCACTTCTTCAGTATCAATAGAAGAACTGATAGAACTATCATGGAAAGAAAAACTTCCTCTCTTTTACGATCAGGGTAATGGTCTTATGATAAATCTGAGACCTTACGGTTTCGAACATGAATTAAATGTTATTGAATCTATAAAGGCAGGAGTGGACATCATTGCCTTCAGCGGAGATAAATTATTTGGCGGCCCTCAGGCAGGCATCATACTCGGGAAAAAAGCATATATAGAACCATTAAAAAAAGATCCTATGATGAGAGCTTTAAGACCCGGCAAAATGACTCTTGCTTCTCTGGAAGCAACCCTGGAAGAGTATCTATATTCGGACATCCCGGACATTCCTCTGCTCAACATGATCACTATAAACAATGACGAATTAAAAAGTAAAGGAGAAGAACTCCTTAAACAACTGGATTCCATAAAATCGCCTGAATACAGCATATGTTTGCAGAAAGGACTTACTGAAATAGGAGGCGGCACCTTTCCGGGATTTACAATGACCACATTTATGATTGCCATAAAATCTCCGGAAGGGGCAAAAAAACTTCAGGAACAACTATACAGGTTATATCCCCCTGTTTATTCCAGAATAGAGGAAGAACAGGTAATGCTGGATCTGAGAACATTAATAGACGGGAAAGACAGAGAAGAACTTCTGGAAGGTCTGAAAAAAATATTTAATAATTGAAAGGTTAAAGAGGATAAAAGTTGAACTATTAAAGAGAGAGGATATATATTTTACAATAAAGGAGAAGTGTTTTTATGAATGAAAGCAACAGATTACTCTTAACATTAAACTATGTTTTCCCCCTGTGGGTATCTCTTTATACTCTGTTTATAAGTGATAAAAAAGATGATCCGACCTGTAGATTTCATGGATGGCAATCTCTATTTCTGGGTATTATTATTTATGTTACGGCCCCCGTCTGTATAGGGATTATTCCCGGCCTGTACAGTCTGTATTATGCCTATAAGATCTATACAACAGGAGAAGAAATGGTTATACCCAAACTTACCGATATGGCCAGAAATCAGGCCAATAAATAACTTTGCAAATGAGAAGGCGATTTAATCATGAATGATAAAGAGCAGAAAAATACTGGTTCTGCAGCAGGTTGTTATATTCCTTATATAGGATTGTTTTTTTCCATATACAATCTACTGGGTGAGAATAAAAAGGATGCCTATTGCCGGTTTCATAGCTATCATGCCATATTTTTATGGCTTATTCTTGGCTCACTGATAATAGGTATTAATATTATTGCTCTTCTTTTAGGCTGTTTACCTTTTATAGGTCCTTTTCTCGGTCATATCACATCATTACTGGCTCAGGCCGTAATGTATGGAGGTATTGTATGCGGTATTTTCTTTGCCTACAGTGCCTACCAGGGTTCTTCGTTCAGCATACCTTACATAACTGAATTTACCAATAAATATCTGGAAGATAAGAAAATGCTTCCCTGAAATCATACGGTATGTTCAGGCTTATAACATTATATATTATTATTAATCAGTTTATAATCTTTATTTTTACAGTGCCATAATTTATGTAAAGAAGCAGGCCAGCTTATAAAGGCCGTAACAGTCCAGAGACTCAGCAGTCCCCCTCTTTCTCCAAAAACAGGTACCTGTTCTACAAGCTGACAGAGAGAGGAAATAATAAGATAACTGGAAAAGGAAGGAAAGGTCTTTCCTGTTTGAATAAGGAAAGCAAAGTCTCCGATTCCTCTTATTGGCGATAGCGCCAGAGCAACACCATATGGTATTTTTCTGTTCCATATTTTCGCCATAATGCAATAAAAAAATCTCAAAAGCCCTGCAGGAGATATGAGAGCCACAACAGGCGCTGCAAGAAGCCCCCACCATCCCAAACCTGAAAGAGTGGTCGTATTGAATGCAAGATGTACTCCCAGAAGTACATATATAATTTCCGAAGTAGGCTTAACAGCTGCCGTCACTATGAGACCTGTAATATAGTTTTGAAGAGCTTCTTCACCTGCTATATTTATAAAATTATCTGCCACTTCTCTTGTCACATATCCATGTTTTACATCTTCTTCCGTACGGGAAGTAATCCAATCAACATTTACCTGCCGTCTGTAATCTTTTATAAAAATATATTTTAAAGGTGACGTAAAGAGCTTTCTAAAGAATTCAAACTGACATTCCTGATCTGTCAGGATATATTGCCACCCGGGAGGCAACCATGTATAAGTCATATCTTTAAAATAACTGAGAAAGCTTTTACCGCAGATCTCTGCACGTTTCCAGGTTATTCTTCCTTCTTCAATCCAGAGTTTTAATGACTGACACCTTTTCTTATCAAAATAATCATAACGGTACGTATGTTCCGTAAATATCTTCCACAGATGAATCCGGAAGTCACTGTTTCCCGTTAGCTGTTGAAGTCTTCTGCCAATCAGGGGAATAAGACTTAAAATCAGTTGTACAAAGAAAAGTATATATGATGTTCTGAGCCTGCCTGCATTTTTTTCATCTATTCTTCCGGAAAGCCTCCAGAAGTCTATCCTTCCCATATTGATACTCTGCCTGAGATTACTGTCAAGAAGAAGGCGTATATTATGCCCGAAGAGGTCTAACTGAGTTCTCCTGTATTTTCTGTCTGTTTCTTCCAGTTTATCCACAAGTTCATTCCATTCTTTCTTATCAGGAATGGCGGGCCATGCTCTTAATTTCTTAAAATTAATCCTATCAAAAGGTGGTATGGAGCCACGAAATACTGCTTTGGGGAAAAGGATACAATCACCTGCAGAGAGAACAAATCCCGGCAGACCAGGCCTTCTATCTACCCATATAAATGGCAGTTTGCCATCTGCTCCTTTTTTCGTAAGTACATTCGGCTGTGACACACCTGTCCACCAGTAAACCTGGCGGGCAATATCTTCCAGGCCAAGTTCATTACAGAGCCTTACCCATTGCTCCATAAATCGCCTTTTTCTGGACATTTCATCGTGCGGCATGAGCAGGTCCTGTTCCGTAGCCTTTCCCGCTTTTATATCCTTTTTTATCCTGCTATTCTGCTTCATACGAATAAATATATCTTCATCCATTTCAGGTTCTGTAACATAACCTTCTACCCACTCATTAATTTCCGCATAAGCACCTATTTTCTGATCCCAGAAAGTGCCGTAACAATCATTTATCGGTTCATCTGTTCCAAATTTTTCTTTACAGACAATTTTAAAAATTCTGGTCAGATAAAGGCCTGTTCTTGCAGCATCTTCATTGTATTGATAAGGGAAAGGCGACTGAAATCCGAGAAAATACAGAGCATCCCTGAAGGTGCTTTTAGATTTTGAGCGGGTAATGAATATTTTAACTGCAAATTTTTTACCTGCCGCAAGCCAGTTATCTTCGGAAGAAACACATCTTCCTCCGTATACCTGTCCGGCAAATCCTCCACCGCAGTAATTTTCTATCTCAAATTCTACCTTTCTTTCTATGCCATGAATATCTTTTACGGATACAACAAGATGATCTCCCGGATCATATCCGCCTTCTCTTTTCGTATTTTTAATTTTTTCTTTGAAATCCAAGATATCAAAACCTCTTTCTTTTCAAGGGAGTGATGAGTTTATATAAAACATCTTACACTCTCTATAATTCTTCAGGGAAAAATAATCAGGTACATCTTCACATGTATCTTATAGCGGGATAACAGATGAAATATTATTTCAAAGCAGAATCTATTGCTTCTTCTTCCTTTTTAGTAAGCTTTCCCGGGGAATGCCCCTTTTCTAAAGGCTTTACGGAAAGATTATTTTTATTAAATGCTATGACTATTCCGTCTCCTTGTTTGTTCAATAAAGCAAAAGCCACATCATTCGACCCCTCTGACGAAGAGGAGGTACTTATTCCAACTTTTTGTATACACAGGGAAATCTGTTTATCAAAATCCTCTGTCATAGAAGTGAATTTTTCCGATTTCTTCATTACCCTCTGGGATCCTTCTCGAATTTCTTCAAGTATAGCCAGTATATTGTTATTCGGTTCACTGCTAACGGAAGGAGCAGTTACCGTGTTGTCTCTTTTGTTAGTTAAAGACACTATAATAAAAGTCAGACGGACAAGATAAGCAATAATAAATACAAGAGTTATTATGATTAAGATTAAAATTAATAGAGAATTAATATAATTACAGTCCTTTCCATATTCGTAACAGAAAGTACGAATTTTAGTACCGCTACAGGTAAATTTATATGAAAATGATGAAGTTTGCACCTTCACTGGATGTTG